>JBQCIZ010000685.1:0-2856 GCA_051953235.1 Nitrobacter sp.
TACTATTCGGTGCTGTTCGAGGATCCCGATGGCGTGAGACTCGAAATCAATCACGTTCCGGGAAAAGGCCTGTTCGCCGGCGATGGCGTGACCATCGGCGGCGGTTATGCCGACGGCACGCAGAACGGGTAGTTCTATCAGGGAACGTGCCTTGTCTTTTCTGTAACGAAAAGCAACGCTTTTCGTTACATTTCCCTCGCGTTGCTGAACGCAAAGCTCGTCACCCGCCTTGTGTTCTCGTCCAGAATCAACGTGCGCGTGATCGGCGGCTCGGCGCGCTGGGCGCAGTTCTCGCGTTCGCAGAGCCGGCAGTTGACGCCGATCGGCGTGCCCTCGGCCTTCTCCAGATCCATGCCGGATGCGTAGACCAGCTTCGTCGCGTGGCGGATTTCGCAGCCGAGGCCAATGGCGAAACGCGGCTGGGCCTGGGGATGCGGCGCCACCGGGCGGCGCACCATCTGCGCGATGGAGAAATAGCGGCTGCCGTCCGGCAGCTCGATCACCTGCTTCAGCAGGCGATCCGGCGTGTCGAAGGTGGAGTGCACATTCCACAGCGGACAGGTGCCGCCGAATTTCGAGACTGGAAACGTGCCGGATGAGAAGCGCTTCGAGACATTGCCGGCATTGTCCACGCGCAGCATGAAAAAAGGCACGCCGCGCGCGTTCGGCCGCTGCAGCGTGGTGAGGCGATGGCACACCTGCTCGAAGCCGGTGTTGAAGCGCTGCGCCAGCACGTTGATGTCGTAACCGAGCGTTTCGGCGGCCGAGTGAAATGCCTGATACGGCATCAGCACGCAGCCCGCGAAATAATTCGCGAGCGTGATGCGATAGAGCCGCCGCGGCGTGTCGTCGAGCGCGCCGGCGCGGGCGATGATCGTCTCAAAGGCGGCCGTGCATTCGGCCAACCCGATCTGGAAGGCGAGCTGGAAGGCGCGGCCGGGCGCATCCACCAGTTCGGAGATCAGTAACTGGCGGCGATGGCGGTCGAAGCGGCGCAGGGTTTCGCGCATGACGTCGACCGGCATGATGCGGGTCTGGATCGAATGTTTTTCACGCAACCGCATGGTCAGGGCGGCAAACACATCCTGCGCGGCCATGTCGATCTCGTCGCGCAGGTTTTCGGCCGCCTGCTCCAGTTCGGGAAAATAGTTGCGGTTGGCCTCGATCAGGTCGCGCACGCGCTCGATCGGATTGGCCTCGAAGCGCGCGCCTTCATCGCGGTCCGCGAACTGCGCCGCGGCCAGTGTCTCGCCGCGCCGCGCTTCGGTGTAGGCGGCATAGAGCCGTTGCAGCGCATGGGTCACGCCGGGACACAGCTCGGCGAGATCGCGCAGCTCCTGCTTCGGCACGTCGATCTGCCGGAACAGCGGATCGGAAAACACCTCGTTCAGTTCGGCGAAGAAGCGGTCCTCGTCGGCGGTGGCGAGGTCGCGCAGGTCGAGGTCGTAGCTTTCCGCGAGCCGCAGCAGGATCTGCGCGGTCACCGGACGCTGGTTGCGCTCGATCAGGTTGACGTAGCTCGGCGAGATGCCGAGTCCCTCCGCGATCTGGGTCTGCGACAGCCCGAGTTGCTGGCGGATGCGCCGGAAGCGCGGACCGACGAAAAGTTTCTTGCCCGAGTCGGTTGCCATGGTTCGCCTCTCGCTCCGTGCCGGTGGTCGCCGGCACCCTCTCTTGGCCGTTGCGCTGACGGCCGAACCGGCTGCCAGACACGCCACCGGTACTGCCTTGATTTCGCCGCAACGGATTTCCGTTGCCTTGGGTTCGCCGCATCACTTGCGCGACCAGGTGATTTTCCCTCGTTTCGCGCTGTTACGGCTGTAAATTTTACAAAATTTACAAAATAACATCCATGACATGTATGTATGTTACATGACATCATCATTTAAAATCAAGCTATCTGTACGAATTTCAGGTTTTGGCGTTTACCTGTCGCCACGTTTCGCAATGCACTGTCACGAATGTGGATTTAAGAAAGGACACGCTATGAACTTCCAGCCCCGCGGGATCAGCGATCAGACCCTCTTTGGCACCGGCTCCTATCTGAGCGAGGTCGAAGCTGCGGCCGCGCTGCTCAAGACCAAGGAGACCTGGAACGGCGTGACCGCCGAGGCGATCGCCCGGATGCGCCTGCAGAATCGCTTCAAGACCGGCCTCGACATCGCGCGCTACACCGCGGCCCTGATGCGCGCCGACATGGAGCGCTACGATCAGGACGCGACCAAGTACACCCAGTCGCTCGGCTGCTGGCACGGCTTCATCGCGCAGCAGAAGCTGATCTCGGTGAAGAAGCACTTCGGCACCACCGACCGCACCTACCTGTACCTGTCGGGCTGGATGATCGCCGCGCTGCGTTCCGAATTCGGTCCGCTGCCCGACCAGTCGATGCACGAGAAGACCTCGGTGCCGGCTCTGATCGAGGAGCTCTACACCTTCCTACGCCAAGCCGACTCGCGTGAACTCAACGACATCTTCCGCGCGCTCGACGCGGCCCGCAAGGCCGGCGACAAGGCGAAGGAAGCGGAGCTGATCGAGAAGATCGACAACTTCCAGACCCACGTCGTCCCGGTCATCGCCGACATCGATGCCGGCTTCGGCAACGCGGAAGCAACCTATCTGCTCGCGAAGAAGATGATCGAGGCGGGCGCCTGCGCGCTGCAGATCGAGAATCAGGTCTCCGACGAGAAGCAGTGCGGCCATCAGGACGGCAAGGTTACCGTGCCGCACGAGGTCTTCCTGGCGAAGATCCGCGCCTGCCGGCACGCCTTCCTCGAACTCGGCGTTGAGGACGGCATCGTCGTCACCCGTACCGATTCGCTCGGCGCAGGCCTGACGCAGCAGATCGCCGTCAGCCAC
>JBQCIZ010000686.1:0-5777 GCA_051953235.1 Nitrobacter sp.
TAACCGAGGCCGCCCATCACCTTTTCGACCGCATCCGGAAGCAGCGGCGCGCAGCTTGTGCCGTAACGGTCGCCGATCACGATGTCGGGACGGCGCGGCTCGTCGCGCGAAATGCCGATCGACGGCATCGAGTGGCAATCCACCAGGATGACCGTGCCGAACGTCTGATGCGCCTTGTGGATCAGCCGCCTCAGTGCGCGATGATAAGGCTTGTACAGCGTCTCGATCCGGCCGAGCGCGTCATCGACGCTGAGGCGCTCGCGGTAAATCTCCTGTCCGTCGCCGACGACGCGCGGAATGGTGCCGAGACCGCCGGCGACCCGCATCGAGCGTGTGTTGGCGAAGCTCGGCAACCGCCCCATGAACATCCGCGGATCGAGTTCGTAGGGCTCGCGATTCACGTCGACATAGGCGCGGGGAAAGTTGACCCGGACCACGGGGAAGCCGGCCGCGGCCAGATCGCCGATCAACTCGTCCATGAACGAGTCCTCGGAGCGGCGCAGACCGGCCAGATCGATGCGCGAAGCGGCCAGAAACTGCTCCGGATAGACCGAGCCAGAATGCGGGGAGTTGAAGATGATCGGAGCCCGCCAAGCCGCGGGCTCCGCGATCTCGAACGGGGGCGACTGATCGCCGTCAAACTGGGTCATCGCCGGGCGTCGTCCCTGAATTTACGCAGCCGCCTGCCGAACTTCAGCCGGACAGGCGCATTATGAACTTGCATTGTCGATAATCGCAGCCATTCTGCCAAGCCAAACTTCGCTTTCACCCCAAATTTACCAGCTATCAGGCTTAGTAGGGCGACTGATCCTCCAAGTCGGGCCGATGACCATCCCCATGCACAAGATCCTCCTCGCTGAAGACGACAACGACATGCGCCGGTTTCTGGTCAAGGCACTGGAAAATGCCGGTTTCAAGGTCTCGTCCTATGACAACGGCCTGTCAGCCTATCAGAGGTTGCGCGAGGAGCCGTTTGAAATGCTTCTGACGGATATCGTGATGCCCGAGATGGACGGGATCGAGCTGGCGCGCCGCGCCTCGGAACTCGACCCCGATATCAAGATCATGTTCATCACCGGGTTCGCCGCCGTGGCGCTGAATTCCGATTCCGAGGCGCCCAAGAACGCCAAGGTGCTCGCCAAACCGGTGCATTTGCGGGAATTGGTCAGCGAAGTGAACAAGATGCTGGCGGCCTGATTCGGGCCTCACTCGTCCTTGCCTGTCCGCACCAGAGCCGATATAGGACGCGGCGACCCCATTCGGACGTTTCCGGGCGCGTAGCTCAGCGGGAGAGCACTTCCTTGACATGGAAGGGGTCACAGGTTCGATCCCTGTCGCGCCCACCATTTTCCCGGCAATATCCAGATACTGATATCTCGCGCCATTTCGGCGCGTCGCGCCGCCGCGAATGATCCGTCTCCTGGCGACAAGCCGCGTCATTCCGGTCGCCTCAGTGCATCGTATGCGTCGCGACGGTGACTTCCGGCCATAAGCCTCGACTGAACGCACGATGCCGATCGGCCTTTATGGCGTCTTTATAGATCGGTTCGAGATTACCCATCGCTTCCTTATATCGACCGGCCTACCTGCATCGAAGCTCCACATCATCTGGAGGGAGTTTCCATGCTCGATCTGCTCATGCTTGGTCTTGGCACTGCACTCTTCGCGCTGACGATCGGTTACGCCGTCGCCTGCGACCGGTTGTGAAGAGGTGCATCATGCCCATCGATTATTCCCTGGCCGCATGCGTGACGGCGGGACTGCTCATCTATCTCACCTACGCGCTGCTCTTCCCTGAACGGTTCTAGGAGGCTGACCATGACCGTGCTCGGCTGGGCGCAAATCATTCTGTTCTGTGCCATCGTCGTCGCCCTCGCGCCGCTGCTCGGCGGCTACATGACGCGGGTCTTCAACGGCGAGCGGACGTTTCTCTCTCCGGTGTTGCGGCCGGTGGAGGCCGGACTTTATCGGGTCGCAGGCATCGACGCCGCGCACGAGCAGCACTGGCTTACCTATGCTATCGCCATGCTGCTGTTCAACGCGGGCGGCTTCTTTCTTCTCTATGGCCTGACGCGGCTGCAGACGCTGCTGCCGTTCAATCCCGCCGATCAATCGGCCGTCGCACCCGATCTGTCGTTCAACACCGCCATCAGCTTCGTCACCAACACCAACTGGCAGAACTACGGCGGCGAAAGCACGATGTCCTACCTCGTGCAGATGCTCGGTCTGACGTCGCAGAACTTTCTGTCCGCCGCGACGGGTATCGCACTGGCGGTCGCGCTCGTTCGCGGCTTCGCGCGCACCTCCGCGCGCACGGTCGGCAATTTCTGGGCTGACGTCGTCCGATGCACACTCTATGTCCTGTTGCCGATCTGCATTCCCGTCGCGCTGTTCCTGGTCTGGCAGGGCATTCCCCAGACGCTCGGCGCCTCCATCGAGGCGACGACTCTCGAAGGCGCCCACCAGACCATCGCGATCGGCCCGGTGGCGTCGCAGGTCGTGATCAAGATGCTCGGCACCAACGGCGGCGGCTTCTTCAATGCCAACGCGGCGCATCCCTTTGAAAATCCGACCGCACTCTCGGATTTCGTCCAGATGATTCTGATCTTCGCGCTTGGCGCGGCCATGACCAACGTGTTCGGCCGCATGGTCGGCAACCAGCGTCAGGGGTGGGCGATCCTGGCTGCCATGGGCGTGTTGTTCATTGCGGGCGTTGCCATCTGCTACTGGGCCGAAGCCAGCGGGACCACGCTGCTCGACAGCCTTGGTCTCGCCGGAGGCAATATGGAAGGCAAGGAGGTGCGTTTCGGCATCGCGGCCTCCGCGCTGTTCGCGGTGGTCACCACGGCGGCCTCATGCGGCGCGGTCAATGCCATGCATGATTCCTTCACGGCGCTGGGCGGCATGATCCCGCTCATCAACATGGAACTCGGCGAGATCGTGGTCGGCGGCGTCGGCGCCGGACTTTACGGCATGCTGTTGTTTGTCATCGTCACCATGTTCATCGCCGGCCTGATGGTCGGGCGCACGCCGGAATATGTCGGCAAGAAGATCGAGGCGCGCGAGGTCAAGATGGCGATGCTCGCCATCCTGGTCCTCCCGCTGGTGATGCTGGGATGGACGGCTGTCGCCGTGGTCTATCCGCCCGCCGTCGCGTCGATGGGCAATGCCGGTCCGCATGGATTCAGTGAGGTCCTTTATGCCTTCACGTCGCAGGCCGCGAACAATGGCTCGGCGTTCGCCGGACTGACCGGCAATACGTTGTTCTACAACCTCACCGGAGCGATCACGATGTTCCTGGGCCGGTTCTGGATGATCGTGCCGGCCAGGGCGATCGCCGGCGCGCTTGCCGCCAAGAAGAAGATCGCGGTGTCGAGCGGGACGTTCCCCACCACCGGCGCGCTGTTTGTCGGTCTTCTGGTCGGCGTCATCCTCATCGTGGGTGGCTTGACCTTCTTTCCGGCGCTCGCGCTCGGACCCATCGTCGAACATCTCGCGATGCAGTCCGGCAGCCTGTTCTAGCCAAATCGGAGTCCATCCATGGACACACTCAAATTGCGCAAACGGATGCCGGCGACCGCGCTGTTCGATCCGGCGGTCGTACTCCCGGCGATCGGCCAGGCGTTCGTCAAGCTCGACCCGCGGACGCTGGTCAAGAATCCGGTCATGTTCGTACTGGAGGTGGTCACGCTGCTCACCAGCGCGCTGCTGGTGCGAGACATCGGGACGGGCCAGCCGATCGCGTTCGAATTGCAGATCGTGATCTGGCTGTGGTTCACCGTGCTGTTCGCCAACTTTGCGGAAGCCGTGGCCGAGGGCAGGGGGAAGGCGCAGGCCGACGCCCTGCGCAGCACGCGAACGCAAACTCGCGCCAGGCGTTTGCTGACAGCCGACAATCACGATCTGTTCGAAGGTGTCCCGGCGGATGAACTGGAGGTTGGAGATCTCGTGGTCTGCGAGACTGGCGACATCATTCCAGGCGACGGCGAGGTGATTGAGGGCATCGCGTCGGTCAACGAGGCGGCGGTGACCGGCGAGTCCGCGCCGGTGATCCGCGAATCCGGCGGCGACCGGTCCGCCGTCACGGGGGGCACCACGGTGATTTCCGACCGCATCGTGGTCCGTATCACGTCGTCGCCGGGATCCTCGTTTCTCGATCGCATGATCAAGCTCGTGGAAGGCGCCGAGCGCCAGAAGACGCCGAATGAAATCGCGCTGAACATTCTGCTGATCGGCCTGACCATCATCTTCGTGTTCGCCACCGCGACGATCCCGAGCTATGTCACCTATGCCGGCGGAGCCATTTCCGTCGTCGTGTTGGTGGCGCTGTTTGTCACCCTGATTCCGACGACGATCGGCGCTTTGCTGTCGGCGATCGGCATCGCTGGCATGGACCGGCTGGTGCGGTTCAATGTGTTGGCGATGTCCGGGCGCGCGGTCGAGGCGGCGGGTGATGTCGACACCCTGCTGCTCGACAAGACGGGCACCATCACCTTCGGCAACCGGCTGGCGTCGGAGATCATTCCGGCGCCCGGTATCGGTGAGCAGGAGGCGGCCCGCATCGCGTTGCTGGCAAGCGAGGCGGATGACACCGCCGAGGGCCGCTCGATCATCACGCTGGTGCATGACAAATATCAGATCGCGCATGAGAACGCCGGGACGGATGCGACGTTCATTCCATTCTCCGCCGTGACGCGCCTGTCCGGTGTCGATATGGGCGGCCGCAAACTGCGCAAGGGCGCGATCGACTCGGTCCTGAAGTTCGCGCGTGCACAGGCCGGGCGCGATATCGCCGAGCCGCCGGCATTTCGCGCGGCGGTTGACCGGATCGCGCGGACCGGCGGAACGCCGTTGGGGCTGGCGGATGGCGAGCGCCTCGTCGGCGTCATTCACCTCAAGGATGTGGTCAAACCAGACGTCAAGGATCGGTTCGCGGCGCTGCGCCGCATGGGTATCAAGACCGTGATGATCACCGGCGACAATCCGGTCACCGCAGCCTCGATCGCGTCCGAAGCGGGAGTCGACGATTTCATTGCCGAGGCCACTCCCGAGGATAAGCTGCGCTATATCCGCGGCGAGCAGGCTGGAGGACGGCTGATCGCCATGTGCGGCGATGGCACAAACGATGCGCCTGCACTCGCCCAGGCGGATGTCGGCGTCGCCATGCAGAGCGGCACGCAGGCCGCGCGCGAGGCTGGCAACATGATCGACCTCGATTCGGATCCGACCAAGCTGATCGAGGTCGTTGAGATCGGCAAGCAGCTCCTGATGACGCGCGGCGCGTTGACGACGTTTTCGATCGCCAACGACGTGGCCAAATATTTCGCGATCATCCCGGCGATGTTCGCCGCGTTCTATCCGCAACTCGGCGTGCTCAACATCATGCATCTGTCGACGCCGCAGAGCGCGATCCTGTCGGCCATCATCTTCAACGCGCTGATCATCATCGCACTAATACCGTTGGCTCTGAAGGGCGTGAAATACCGCCCGATCGGCGCAGCCGCGCTGCTAAGGCGGAATCTTCTGATCTATGCGCTCGGCGGTGTGATCCTGCCGTTCATCGGAATCAAGGCCATCGACCTTGCCGTCACCGCTCTGCATCTCGCCTGAGGAGGGTTGTCATGCTCAAGCAAATTCGTCCCGCGCTAACCCTGCTGATTGCTCTCACCGTGGTGACTGGATTGATTTATCCCCTGGCCATCACCGGCCTTGCTGGCGTGATGTTTCCCGATCAGGCGAATGGCAGCTTGATTGTGCGCAACGGTCAGGTCATCGGT
>JBQCIZ010000687.1:0-2145 GCA_051953235.1 Nitrobacter sp.
CGCGATGGCCGACCAGGTGCTCTATTCGGGCGTCGCCTGCATCACCGACCTGATGGTCAAGGAAGGTCTGATCAACCTCGACTTCGCCGACGTCCGCGCCGTGATGCGCGAAATGGGCAAGGCGATGATGGGCACCGGCGAGGCCTCCGGCGAGAAGCGTGCGCTGACCGCTGCGGAAGCCGCGATCGCCAACCCGCTGATCGACGACTCGTCGATGAAGGGTGCGCGGGGCCTGCTGATCTCGATCACCGGCGGCAAGGACCTGACGCTGTTCGAAGTCGACGAGGCGGCGACCCGCATCCGCGAGGAAGTCGATCAGGACGCCAACATCATCGTCGGCGCGACCTTCGACGAAAGCCTCGATGGCATCATCCGTGTGTCGGTGGTCGCCACCGGCATCGACCAGAGCCTGATCGCGCGCAACGCGGCCGGTCCGGCCGCCGCGGCAACGTCGGCCGTTGCAACGACCGGCACCTCCGATTCGCGTCTGGCCGATCTGACCGCGAAGATGCGTGCGGACACCCAGCGCATGGCCGCCAATCTCGCGCAGAAGGCCGCGGCCGAGCAGGCGCGTCCTGCCGCGCAGACCGCGCCGGTGGCCCCGGCCGCGTCCGGCACCCATGTCGAGCGCGCAGCGCTGGAGGCGATTGCCGCGGCGGTGGCCGAGCCAATGCCGATGCAGCCGGTTGCTCCGGTTGCGATGCAGCCCGCCGGAACCTATGGCGACATCACGGTGCGTCCGATCGCGCAGAAGCCGACGCTCTTCCCGGATCACGATCCTGCACCGCGCGACATGCACGAGCCGGCTCCGCCGGAAAACTTCATCCCGCAGCAGGCGGAACGCGGACCGGTTCGCGCCCCGCGCATGCCGCGGATCGACGAACTGCCGATGCCCGCCCAGAACGAACTCCGTCAGGCGCGCGGCGAGGCGGAGGAGGAGCATCCGCAGAAGTCCCGCCTGTCGCTGCTGCAGCGTCTCGCCAACGTCGGCCTCGGCCGCCGCGACGAGGAGACCGAGCCGCCGATCGCGGCCCGCGCCTCGGGTCCGGCCATGGCCCCGATGCCGCCGCTGCCGGATCGCCGTCCGCAGCGCAGTGTCGCCGAGCAGATGGCCTCCAACGCGGCCAAGGAACCGGTGTCCGAGTACGCTCGCCGCCCTGCGCCGCAGGGGCTCGATTCCCACGGCCGTCCGGCGCCTGTTGCACCGGCGCCACAGGGCGATGATCATCTCGATATCCCGGCTTTCCTGCGCCGCCAGGCCAACTGACAGTTGTTACAATTGAGACTGTGGATAAGTCCCGGCCCAAATGGCCGGGACTTTTTCTTTTGGCGTCATGGATCATCGGCGCGATCCCGGCAGGCTATTGATGTTAAATAACTATTAAATCCCCGGAGGCTCAGGCGGGAAAGTTTTCGGGGCGGCGAACCGGCGCCAATTTTGGTTAACGCGCGGCGCGATTGCGGCGGAGATGGGGTAACAATCGGTAAAGAAGCGTGAGTTGGCGCGCTTTGTGGCAGCCGGTATGTTTCACCCGTGACTTGGGGAATCGCGGGGCGGTCGTCGCCCAAAACCGGTTCGATCCGGCCTCGTGATGAGTCACAAGTGGGCAGTTCGTTGATGAAATCCAGCCGTCAAACAACGCTTCGGTCGCAAGCCACCGTAACGGGCGTTGGCGTGCACTCTGGATTGCCAGTGAATCTGACCCTTGGGCCTGCGTCGATCGACGCGGGTTTTATTTTTGTCCGCACCGGATCTGATGGCGCCGACCGGCAAGTCCGCGCGCTCGCGAAATCCGTGACCTCCACCGAGTTCGCAACCGTGCTCGGCGATCAGCAGGGTCCGCTCGTTTCCACCGCCGAACATGTTCTCGCCGCGCTGCGCGGCATGGGCGTCGATAACGCCACCATCGAGGTCGATGGACCCGAGGTGCCGATCATGGACGGCAGTTCGGCCGCTTTCGTCGCGGCGATCGATCAAGCCGGCATTGTCGAGCAGTCCGCCGCCCGCCGCTTCATCGAGGTGTTGAAGCCGGTGCAGGTGAAGATGGGCGAAGCCGTCGGCGAGCTGCGTCCGTATGCCCGCGGCTTCCGCGCCGAGGTCGAAATCGACTTCGCCAATCCGGTGATCGGTCACCAGACCTTTGC
>JBQCIZ010000688.1:0-2156 GCA_051953235.1 Nitrobacter sp.
TGAGCAGCGCGCCGTGCAGCGGCGGAATCAGCTTGCGCGGATCGCGCTCGCGCAGCATCTCCGGCGTCATGTCCTCGTTGAGCAGCAGCTTGAGCCAGTCGAGCAGCTCCGAGGTCGACGGCTTCTTTTTCAGGCCGGGCACCTCGCGCACCTCGAAGAAGATGCGAAGCGCCTCCTGCACCAGCCGCTGCTTGATGCCCGGGAAGTGCACGTCGATGATCTGGTGCATCGTGTCCTGATCGGGGAACTTGATGTAGTGGAAGAAGCAGCGGCGCAGGAAGGCGTCGGGCAACTCCTTCTCGTTGTTCGAGGTGATCATGACGATCGGGCGTTCCTTCGCCTTGATCGTCTCGCCGGTCTCGTAGACGAAGAATTCCATGCGATCGAGTTCGAGCAACAGGTCGTTCGGGAATTCGATGTCGGCCTTGTCGATCTCGTCGATCAGCAGCACCGGGCGCTTGGCGTGGGTGAAGGCCTCCCACAGCTTGCCGCGCTTGATGTAGTTCGAGATGTCGGAGACGCGGGCGTCGCCGAGCTGGCTGTCGCGCAGCCGGGACACCGCGTCGTATTCGTAGAGGCCCTGTTGCGCCTTGGTGGTGGACTTGATGTGCCAGGTCAGAAGCGGCGCGCCGATCGCCTTGGCGACCTCTTCGGCCAGCACGGTCTTGCCGGTCCCCGGCTCACCCTTCACGAGCAGCGGCCGCTCGAGCACGATGGCGGCGTTGACCGCAACCTTGAGATCATCGGTCGCGACGTAGTCTTTGGTGCCCGTGAATTTCATTGAAAGTCTGCCTTGCTGTTTCTTTCTGCCCATCACACGGGCATGTCTCACAAGAAACGACCGCCATTATCTGGCGGCCGCTTCGCCAATGCCCAACGGTATCAGGCGCGTCTGATCAACGACAGGATCACCAGAACGATGACGGCGCCGATCGCGGCGTTGATGATCTCGGCGATGAAGCCGCCGCCGATCAAAATTCCGAGTCGCGGCAAAAGCCAGCCGGCGACGACTGCGCCGACGATACCGACGATGATGTTTCCGAGTAGCCCGAAGCCCGCGCCCTTCACGATCAGGCCAGCCAGCCAGCCCGCGATCGCACCGACAATCAGCCAGACGATAATGCCCATGGATCAGCCCTCCTGAATGCCGCTTATGCCGGCATTCCGTTGATGATCGGCCGCTCTTCGAGAGCGGACCGCGGGTCAATTCTAGAGGAAAAAGCGGGGAGGTCTAGGGAGGCCCATGTCCGTTTGGTGCATGTCTCCCGCTGCTAGCCCCGCAATGCCGCCCCCTTGACGCCCGCCATCCCGCGGGCAATCTGTAACCTATGTTTCTGCAATTCTTCACATCGCTGCGCGACGCGCAGGTGCCGGTTACGCTGCGCGAATACCTCACGCTGATGGAAGCGCTCGACGCGAACCTCGCGGATCAGAGCGTCGAGCATTTCTATTACCTGTCGCGCGCCTCGCTGGTGAAGGACGAGCGCAACCTCGACAAGTTCGATCGCGTGTTCGGTACGGTGTTCAAGGGGCTGGAAAGCCTGCTCGATGCCATGGACAAGGCGGAAATTCCCGAGGAATGGCTGAAGAAGCTCGCGGAGAAATACCTCACCGAGGACGAGAAGAAGCAGATCGAGGCCATGGGCTGGGACAAGCTCATGGAGACGCTGAAGAAGCGCCTCGAGGAGCAGAAGAAGCGCCACCAGGGCGGCAACAAGTGGATCGGCACCGCCGGCACCTCGCCGTTCGGCGCCTACGGTTACAATCCCGAAGGTATCCGCATCGGGCAGGAAAAGAACCGCAACAACCGTGCGGTGAAGGTGTGGGACAAGCGCGAATTCAGGGATCTCGACGGCAACGTCGAGCTCGGCATCCGCAACATCAAGGTGGCGCTGCGCCGTTTGCGCAAGTTCGCGCGTACCGGCGCGCCGGACGAACTCGATCTCGACACCACCATCAAGGAGACCGCCAACCACGGCTATCTCGACGTGCACATGCGTCCCGAGCGGCGCAACGCGGTCAAGGTGCTGGTGTTCTTCGACATCGGCGGCTCGATGGACAGCCACATCAAGCAGGTCGAGGAATTGTTCTCGGCGGCGAAGACCGAGTTCAAGCACATGGAGTATTTCTACTTCCACAACTGCCTCTATGAGGGC
>JBQCIZ010000689.1:0-2900 GCA_051953235.1 Nitrobacter sp.
TGCCACAGGCGTCACCGCCGACGATCTCGACTGGTTTGTTCCGCATCAGGCCAACAAGCGAATTATCGATGCGTCGGCGCACAAGCTGCATATTGCGCCGCAGAAAGTCGTGCTGACCGTCGATCGTCATGGAAATACGTCGGCCGCTTCGATTCCTCTGGCGCTGTCGGTGGCTGTCGCTGACGGTCGCATCAAGCGAGGCGATCTCGTGTTGCTCGAAGCGATGGGCGGAGGCTTCACCTGGGGCTCCGCGCTGCTGCGCTGGTAAGAGTTGAATCAAATATTCGCCCGCAACTGCCGTCATCTAATCATGCGAAAGCATGATGTGTGCTGTTGACCGTGGGGCGTTAAACTCTTAATTTCAGTTGCGAATTGTTCGCCGAGAGCTTGGGGCAGGCGATGACCGGTACCGGAAAAACAGTCACTCGCGTCGATCTCTGCGAAGCAGTCTATCAAAAGGTAGGCCTGTCTCGCACGGAGTCGTCCGCGTTCGTTGAACTCGTTCTGAAGGAGATCACCGATTGCCTTGAGAAGGGCGAGACGGTGAAGTTGTCGTCGTTCGGCTCGTTTATGGTGCGAAAAAAAGGTCAGCGTATCGGCCGCAATCCCAAGACCGGCACCGAGGTGCCGATTTCTCCGCGTCGCGTGATGGTGTTCAAGCCGTCGGCTATTCTGAAGCAGCGGATCAACGGCAACGGGGCCGCCGAGAAGGCTGACTAGTCCGGCGTTCGGCAATCGACTGACAGAGGAGCAAGCATTTGGACAAGGCGCCGGATGCGTTCCGAACCATTAGCGAGGTTGCGGGCGATCTCGACATTCCACAGCACGTCCTGCGGTTCTGGGAAACCCGGTTTACGCAGATCAAGCCGATGAAACGCAGCGGCGGCCGCCGCTACTATCGGCCGGACGACGTCGATCTGCTGCGCGGCATCCGCCATCTGCTTTACAGCGAGGGGTATACGATCCGCGGCGTGCAGCGGATCCTGAAGGAGCATGGCATCAAGGCCGTGCAGGGGCTGACGGAGGGATCTTCGGCCGCGGCGTTCGGCGTGATGGAGGATGACATCCGAAGCACGCTCGGCATGGTCGATGACGACGACGCTGCCGGCTATGAAGACGAGGATGAGGCTGAGACCGAGACCGAAATCGAGACCGTCGAAGAGGCCCCGCGCGCACGGGAGCCGCGCGTGCGCAAACCGCCACGCCGCGATCTCGACGACGTGCTGTGGACCGGACGCGACAGTGAGGCCATCCTGGGCGTTGTAAACGAGCCTGCGGTTGATCTTGCGCCGCTGAAGGGTGTCCTCGCCGATCTCGTCGCCTGCCGGCAGCTTCTGGAGAGCGTTTTCAAGGACGGGTGAGGGGATTTCGGAACCCTGTGTCGAAGGCCGCCTCGGGAGCGCACCGCGGCTTCTTGCGCCGCGGCGTGAACGCGGCTAATGGAACGGGGCCGAAACGGCACGGAGCGTAGCGCAGCCCGGTTAGCGCACTAGTCTGGGAGACTAGGGGTCGGAGGTTCAAATCCTCTCGCTCCGACCAATTGATCCGGATCGGCTTTCCATCAGATTGAGGCGTGGCGGTCCGGCGGCGCGTCGGTGTTTTCCGCAAAATGGCGCGTCATACCGCGGTCGAATATTGATTGTCGGCGGGCGCCGCATCATACTTGCGCGTATACTTTTCAATCGATGGAGTCGTTATGACCATTTCCCGCCGCATTCTGATCCTGGCCGCATTTGCCGCGGCGTTTGCCGTGCAAAGCGGACGCGCTCATGCGTTTGGTGACGTGCCGGATAGCTATTTCGATCCCGCCATCGATGTTGGGTGCTGGAAATGGAATTGGTATCAGCACGCCAATTACAACGTCTGCCCGGTCTATCCGCATCCCAAGGCGTACATGTATCCGCGCCGCGTGCGCGCGGCGCTTCGCGTCAAGGGCTGATGCAGCTTATTGATTGAGACATGACGGCGATCGCACCAGTGGCGATCGCTCCGGGAAGCCGACGACGAAACTTAGGGCGTCGTGACCGTGCAGGCGACCGAATGGTGCTTGCCGAAATTCAGGATCGCATTTTCGCGAAGGCCGTCGAGCCAGATGCCGCGGCCGGCGTAACGATAGCCAACCCCCATCGGAACGAGCCGGACATGGGTCGAACCGTGCGCGCCGGTGTGTAGCGTCGCGGTCGCAATGTCGCCTGAAAGGGTCACCGCTATCGGGCACATCGGATACTCCCGCCCGTTTTCGCAGCTCAGCACGATGTCCGAACACCCGCCTAAAACGGCTCCGCGGGGTGGGACAATCCCGAGATCCGCAGCCTGAGCTGGAACCTGATTTGCGAGGGCAAGAATCCCGGCTGCAATTAAGTATTTGAAATTAAAGAAATTCTTCGTCGGCATGGTCCGCCTCACCTCAGCGATGCGCAATCATCTGGCATGCGCCGCTGCCGGTCAATCCGCCTTCCGGTGTGGAAGCGCGACACCCGCCTAACCGTTGCAATTTAACCACAGTGCGAACTGCTTCAGGATTAACTCAAAGTGCGTCTTGACCCTGTTCCATTGGGGCAAGATTATGGTCCTTAAAATTTCGTTAAATCCCTTTTGCGGATTTGATTTTTTTTAAGGGCAGATATCATGAACGGACCGTTTCGAATTGCGCAGGCGGATAACACCGGAACTGGTGGCAACAACAAGCAGCAGCGGATCGTCAAAATCACCAAGCCCTACGGTGATCAGTCCGTTGTGGTCCCGCTAAGCTACGATGGAAGCGTCAAGGCAGATCTGACGGCGATCGCGAGCGAGAAGATCACGCTGGTCCATCTCGGCGAGAAGCTGATCATCCTGTTCGACAACCATTCGACAGTCACGCTCGAGCCGTTCTTCGACAGCGCAGGCAAGCCGCTGGG
>JBQCIZ010000690.1:0-2228 GCA_051953235.1 Nitrobacter sp.
CGGCGCGACGGCCGTCGCCATGCGGTCATTGCGCAGATAGTCGAGAAAGATGCGGCCGTGCCGCTGATTCTTCGCCATCTTGATTAGGTAGAGCTCCGGGTTGTCGCGCGCCATCTGCAAGCAGAGGTCATGAGCAAAGCCCTTGGCCTCCGGCCAGGTGAGCTTGCCGCGGTTGGCAAAGGCGAGCGGCGTGACGACGTGGAGCCCCTTGCCGCCGGTCGTCTTGCAGAAGCTGACGAGGCCGAGATCGTCGAGACGCTCGCGCATCTCCTTGGCGGCTTCGACGACTTTTGGGAATGGAACGTCGGGACCGGGATCGAGATCGAAGACCAGCCGACCCGGCACTTCCGGCTGCTGCGGCGCGCAATTCCAAGGATGCAGTTCGAGCGCGCCGATCTGGGCGACGGCGCCGAGGCCCTCGATGCGGTCGATCTGCAGATAAGGCTTCTTGTCGCCGAACACTTCTGTCAGTTCCAGGAGATTGGAAGTGCCTGGCATGGCGTGGCGCTGGAAGAACCGCTCGCCATCGATTCCGTCCGGCGCACGGATGATTGAGCACGGCCGTCCGCGGATATGCTCGATCAACCAGGAGCCGACGGCCTCGTAATAGCGGGCGAGTTCCTCCTTTGTGACCGGCTTGCCGTCGTTGGCGTCGGGCCACAGAGGCTTCTCCGGGTTGGAGATCAGCACGCCCATGACGTTGACCTTGCCGCCGCGCCGGGAAGGTTTCGTCGGCGCGTCCTGCTCCGGCACGTCCGTCTTTGCCGGTGAAGCGGGCTTCTCCGCCTCCACTTCCGCTGCCGGCTTGTCCTGGCGCAGGCCTTTGAACGCCGCCTGCCGCACGAGGCCGTCCGACGTCCAGCCGGCAAACTCGATCTCGGCGACCAGTTCGGGCTTCAGCCATGTCACGCCGGGCTCCTTCTTTGGCGCGGCGATGCCGGTGAATGGCGACCTGGCTACCGCAACTGCCTTCAGCTTCGGCAGCAGGTCCTTTACCTTTGCGGCGCTGTAGCCTGTGCCGACCCGGCCGACATAGACGAATTGGTCGCCGCGGTTGACGCCGACCAGCAGCGATCGGAACTTGCCGTTGGTCGTGGAATAGCCGCCAACGACCACCTCGTGGCCGGCGCGGCATTTCGATTTTGCCCAGGTTTCCGTGCGGCCCGACACATAGGGCGCATCGGCCTGCTTGGAGACGATGCCCTCGAGAGCCAACCGGCAGGCCGAGCGCAGCACCGCTTCGCCGCCGGACTCGAAGTGTTCGACGAAGCGGATCCGGGCATGGTCGCCGGCATCGGAGAGCAGCCGTTGCAAGTGGGCCTTGCGCTCCGACAATGGAAGGGCGCGCAGATCCTCGCCGCCGTCGAACAGCAGATCGAACGCGAAATAGACAAGGTCCTCGGTCTTGCCTTCCGAGAGAGAGGCCTGCAAGGCGGCGAAGTCGGGAGCGCCATTCTCGTCGAGGGCGCAGATCTCGCCATCTATGATCGCATCGGACAGATCGCCGGCGGCGCGCGCGATGGCGGGGTACTTGGCTGTCCAATCCAGACCCTTGCGTGTCTTCAGGGTCGCGTCGCCGTCGAGCACCCGCATCTGGATCCGATAGCCGTCGAATTTGATCTCGTGCAGCCACCCGCTCCCGGACGGCGGTCGCGCGAGCGTCTGGCAAAGCTGCGGGGCAATGAAGTCGGGAAGGTCGACGGTGCTGGTCGTATCGGGCTTCTTCTTCCCGCAAGCCTTCTCCTTTCGCTCCTCAGCAGCGAGCCCAGTGCCGCTGTCCCAGACAGCGTCCGCCTCCACTTTTTCGCCCCGCAACATGAACGGTTTCGGCTTGCGTCCCTTGCCGGCGGCGATCGCCTCCATTTTGCGGCCGGAGGCAACGGAAGTGTCGTTCTCCTCAAGCACCGCGGCGCCGTTCTTCTCGACGGCGTATTCGTCACGATGCTTGATCAGCAGCCAGTTTGTCCGCTTGCTCCGCCCGCGCTCGTTCGCCATCCGCACCAGCACGAAGCTGCCATGCAGCCGCTCGCCATCGAGCGTGAACTTGAAGTCCCCCTTGGCCAGCGCCTGTTCAGGGCTCTTTTTCCCCTCCGGCTCCCAGTAGCCGCGGTCCCACAGCATGACCGTGCCGCCCCCATATTGCCCTTTCGGGATCGTCCCTTCGAAATCGCCATAGTCGAGCGGATGATCTTCGACCTCCACGGCGAGACGCTTGTCGTGGGGGTCGA
>JBQCIZ010000691.1:0-3666 GCA_051953235.1 Nitrobacter sp.
GTCAATGGGACGGTACCTTCTATGGTATTGTCCCGGCAGAGAGATTCGCGGCCGTGGACCGCGGCCCTGCCAGCAGAGCAGAGTGCCCATGAAACTCACGCGTCTTCGTCTTCACGGTTTCAAGTCGTTCGTCGAACCCACTGATTTCGTGATCGAGCCGGGCCTCACCGGCGTCGTCGGACCGAACGGTTGCGGCAAGTCCAACCTCGTGGAAGCGCTGCGCTGGGCCATGGGCGAGACCTCGCACAAGTCGCTGCGCGCGGCCGACATGGACGCGGTGATCTTTGCCGGTTCCGGCAACCGTCCGGCGCGTAACCACGCCGAAGTCGTGATGTCGATCGACAATTCGGACCGCTCTGCCCCCGCGGCCATGAACGATTCCGAACTGCTGGAAATTTCGCGCCGTATCGAACGCGAGGCCGGCTCGGTCTATCGCATCAACGGAAAGGACGTGCGCGCCCGCGACGTGCAGATCCTGTTCGCCGATGCTGCCACCGGCGCGCGTTCCCCGGCGCTGGTTCACCAGGGCAAGATCGGCGAGATCATTCAGGCCAAGCCGGAGCAGCGCCGCCGCGTGCTGGAAGACGCCGCCGGCGTCGCCGGTCTGCACGCGCGCCGCCATGAAGCCGAGCTGCGTCTGAAGGCGGCCGAAACCAACCTCACCCGTGTCGAGGACGTGATCGGCCAGCTCGCTGGACAGATGGAAGGCCTGAAGAAGCAGGCGCGGCAGGCGATCCGCTATCGCGACGTCGCAGCGAAGGTGCGCAAGGCCGAGGCCATGCTGTTCCATCTGCGCTGGCTGGAAGCCCATGCCGATGTCGCTGAAGCTGCCAAAACCCACGACCTCAATGTCCGCGAACTGGCGGAGAGGACCCGCGAGCAGGCGGAAGCGGCCCGCCTCCAGGCAGAGCGCGCCTCCGAACTGCCGGCGTTGCGCGACGCGGAAGCCCGCGCCGCGGCGGGATTGCAGCGCCTGACCAATGCGCGCGAAACGCTCGACCGTGAAGAGGAGCGCGCGAAGGAGCGCGCCACCGAGCTCGATCGCCGCCTGACGCAGTTCTCGTCCGACGTCGCACGCGAACAGCAGCAGTCGTCCGATGCCGACGCTGCGCTGCAACGGCTCGACACCGAAGACGCGGAGCTCAAGGAAGAGATCAAGTCGCGCGTCGAGACGCGCAGCGGCGTCGATGAGCGCGTCGCGCAGGCGGAAGCAACGCTGGCCGCGGCCGAAGGCACATTCGCCGAACTGACGCGGGCACTGGCGGACCTCACCGCCAAGCGCAATCAACTCGACGCCAACGTGCGGACCCATCGCGACCGTCTTGTCCGCATCGATCAGGAGATCGCCGGCGTCCAGCGCGAGACCGAGACGTTGGCGCAGCAGACCAGCGGATTTGGCGATCTCGATGCGCTGACATCAGCGATCGAAGGCGCGCAGCAAGCACTGGCGCAATCCGAAACCGTCAGCCGCGAGCGCGAAGCCGATCACGCTACCGCGCGTAGCCAGCTCGACACTGCGCGTGCGGGAGTCGAGGCTGCACGCGGCCCGCTGCAGGAGGCCGACAAGCGCGCCCAGCGGCTCGAGACCGAAGCCAAGACCATCGCAAAAATTCTCAACGGCGAAAGCAAGAACCTGTGGCCGCCGATCATCGACGGCATCAGCGTCGACAAGGGCTATGAGAAAGCTATCGGCGCCGTGCTCGGCGACGACCTCGATGCGCCGGTCGACCCTAGCGCACCGATGCGCTGGACCGGCTCCGACGTTGCGGCTGACGATCCGGCGCTGCCCGGCGGCGTTGAGTCGCTCGCGTCCCATGTGCAGGCGCCGCCGGAACTGGCGCGGCGTCTCGCCCAGATCGGCGTCGTCACCAAGGAACGTGGCGCCGAACTCGTGGGCCAGCTCAAGACCGGTCAACGGCTGGTGTCGCTGGAAGGCGACGTCTGGCGTTGGGACGGCTTCGTGACCGCGGCCCACGCGCCGACCGGCGCCGCGCGCCGCCTCGCCGAACGCGCCCGCCTCGCCGACATCGAGAGCGAGCTCGAGCGCGCCCGCGCCGAGGTCGTTGAGCGCCGGCAGGCGCTGGAAACGGCGCAACAAACGGTTGCCGCAGCCGATCAGGCGGTCAAGGCGGCCGCGACCGCCGAGAGCGAAGCCCGCAATGCCTGGCGCACCGCGCAGCGCGAGGTCGACGCCGCCCGCGAGCGTCATGCCGCGGCCGAGCGCGAGATCAACCGCCATGCCGCGCGCCGTTCAGCACTCGCCGAAGCGCAAAGCCGCCTCGGTAACGACCGCACCGAGGCAGCCGCCGCCCACGAGGCCGCGACGGTCGCGCTCGGCCAGCTGCCGCCGAGCCTCGAAACCGAAACGAAACTCGGCGAGGTGCGGACCGAGATCGACGGCCATCGCCGGCTCGCCGCGCAGGTGCGCGCCGAAGCCCAGGCGCTGGCGCGCGAAGCCGAACTCGCAGATCGCCGCGTACAAGCGATCGTCGCCGAGCGTAACGAGTGGCAGACCCGCAAGCAGAGTGCCGCCTCTCAGATCGCGACCATCGAGGCGCGCGTCACCGAGGTGAAGGCCGAACGCGCCGAGCTCGAGAATGCGCCTGCGTTGTTCGCAGAGAAGCGCAGCGCCATCATCAGCGAGATCGAGCATGCGGAAAAGGATCGCCGCGATGCGGCCGATGCGCTCGCCGCCGCCGAAGCCGTGATGGCGGAAACCGATCGCGCCGCGAAAGTCTCGCTGGAAGCGCTGTCGAGCGCGCGCGAAGCGACTGCCCGCGCCGAAGAGCGCATGGACGGCACCAAGCGCCGCCTTGAGGATACCGAACGCGAAATCCGCGACATGCTCGAGGTCGAGCCCGACGCGGTGGCATCGCTCGCCGAAATCCAGCCTGGCGTCGAGTTGCCGCCGCTGCCGGAGATCGAGGCCGAACTCGAGAAGCTGCGCCGCGACCGCGAACGCCTCGGCGCCGTCAACCTGCGCGCGGAGGAAGAGCTGCGCGAAGTTGAAGGCCAGCATACCTCGCTCACCACCGAACGCGACGATCTTGTGGAAGCCATCAAGAAGCTGCGTACCGGCATCCAGAGCCTCAACCGCGAGGCGCGCGAACGCCTGCTGACCTCGTTCGAGACCGTCAACACCCACTTCAAGCGGCTGTTCACGGAACTGTTCGGCGGCGGCGAGGCTGCGCTGCATCTGATCGAGAGCGACGATCCTCTGGAAGCCGGCCTCGAAATCATCGCCAAGCCGCCGGGCAAGAAGCCGCAGTCGCTGTCGTTACTGTCGGGCGGCGAGCAGGCGCTGACGGCGCTGGCGCTGATCTTCGCGGTGTTCCTGACCAACCCGTCGCCGATCTGCGTGCTGGACGAAGTCGACGCGCCGCTCGACGATCACAACGTCGAACGGTTCTGCAATCTCCTGCATGAGATGACGTCGTCCACGGAAACGCGCTTCATCATCATCACGCACAATCCGATCACCATGGCGCGGATGAACCGTCTGTTCGGCGTCACCATGGCCGAGCGCGGTGTCTCGCAACTGGTGTCGGTCGATCTCGAGAACGCGGTGAAGATTCTCGACCAGCACGTGGCGTGAGGTTGCGTACTGATATTGCCGCGAGTCGTCCCCGCGAAGGCGGGGACCCATACGGCGAGGACTCGCTATTT
>JBQCIZ010000692.1:0-6895 GCA_051953235.1 Nitrobacter sp.
GTTTGCGAGTTCGCACAAGCAGATTCGCCTGCGCCCACTATTGACCAAGGACGCGACCGCGAGCGCGACGGCCCTGTCCGATGGCAGCGCCGACCTCGCGATCGTTCGCGGCGATCTCGATGTGCCGCAGAACGCGCAGGCCGTCGCGACGCTGCGCAAGAATGTCGCCGTGCTCTGGGTGCCGCCGGCGCCAAAGGGCAAGAAGGTCCCGAAAGCCGCGGCGATCAAGACCGTCTCGCAACTCGCAGGCCACCGCATCGGCGTCGTCGGCAAGACACAGGCCAACGTGAATTTGCTGAAGGTGATCCTGCAGCAATATGACGTCGACCCCACGAAGGTCGACATCGTCCAGTTCTCGACCGTCGGCGTCTCCGAAGCGATCCGCGGCCAGAAGGTGGATGCGTTCCTTGCAGCGGGGCCGGTCAACAGCAAGATCACGGCAGACGCCATCGCGGCGTCGGCACGCGACGGCGGCACGCCGACATTTCTCGCCATCGATGCGGCGGATGCGATCGCGCAAAACCATCCGGTCTATGAAGCCGCCGAAATCCCGGCAGGCGCATTCGGCGGCTCGCCGCCCCGGCCCGACGAGGAAGTGAAGACGATCAGCTTCGCCCATCACATCGTGGCGCGCCGCGGCCTGTCGGACACGACGGTCGCCGCGTTCACGCGGCAGCTTTTCGCGATCCGGCAGCAGGTGATGGCGGATTTCCCGCTCGCAGCGAAAATCGAAACGCCTGACACCGACAAGGACGCTGTGATCCCGGTTCATCCGGGCGCCGCCGCCTATGTCGATGGAGAGGAGAAGACCTTCCTCGACCGCTACAGCGATTACATCTGGTGGGCGCTGATGGCGATGTCGGCGATGGGGTCTGCCGGCGCCTGGTTCGCAAGCTACCTGAAGAAGGACGAGCGGACCGGCAACGCGACACAGCGCGACCGGCTGCTCGACATGATCGCGCTTGCGCGCCGCAGCGATTCCGCCGACGAACTGGATCTGATGCAGGCGGAGGCCGACTCCATCCTGCGCAATACGTTGAACTGTTTCGAGAACGGCGCGATCGAGGAAGGCTCGCTGACCGCCTTCAACATCGCGCTCGAGCAGTTCCACAACGCCGTCACTGACCGCAAATGGCTGCTGATGAGCATGCCGCAGCACCTGCAGCAGGCGAGCGTGCAGCTCCGAGCCACCAGCGGGCATTGATCTAACGCGTCAATCGCCGCCAGCCGATCACGACGCCGCTCGCCGAGATAACGACGCCGAGCAGCGACAGCAGCCACACCACAATGTCCCAGGCCGGCCGGTGCGCGATCAGCGCATGGAAGTCGAGACTGTGCAGGGCGTTGAACAACCCGCGATAGGTTCTCCTGCTGGCATCGCTGCGGCCAAGGATGTCGCCGGTGCGGGGATCGATGTGAAACCAGCTTTGCGCGCTGTCATCGAACCCGGCGCGCAGCACCGGCAGCACGCGCTGATGATGATGCGAATACCAGTAGGCATCCTCCGCGACCAGCCGCTGCTGGATCGTCATCTCCGCTTTCGGCATCAGATGCCGTGCTGCTGCGAAGATTTGCGCGTCGCGGAGCGGCGCGGGCGCGCCAGATACGGGATCGAGGACGCGCGGCCGGCCCTCGCGATCAACCGCGATCATCAATGGTCGGCCGCCGAGCCAGACGAAGCGCACCTCCACCATGTCCCCTGGCGGATGACCGCGGAATTCGGCGGCGATGTCGGGCGTGTCATGCCCCGCATAGCGCAACGCCATCTCGCTCGACGCGCCGCGGCCCGCAAAATATCCGCCCGGGTTGAGCGACAGCCAGCCGCTGAACATCCAGGTGAGTACGAAGACGCCGGCGAAGAAGCCGGTGATATGATGCCAAGCCATCCAGCCGCGATAGGGGGTCATCGCGCCATTTGAATAGCGGCGGCGCAATCGCACCCGCAAAATGCCGATCCAGATGCCGCTGACGGCCACGATCATGCAAACGCCGGAGATCCACAGCACGACCGAACGCCAGAGCGGACCGTCCTTGCGCAGGATCGTCGGATAGATCCAGTGCGGGATCGATCCGAGCCAATTCCAGACGCGTTCGGTGCGCGTGGTATCCAGCACGATCTCGCCGCTGCGCTCCGACACGTAAAGCTGCGTCCGCTCGGGATCGCCGAGCGCGATCAGAAACAGCGGCCGCGATGGGTCGAACCGTGCCGTCACGCTCCACTGATCGCGATCGATGGTGCCTATCATATGCACGTCCGCGGCCGCCGGATGCTGCCGCGCCACCGCCAGCGCCTGCTCCGGGGTCACCCGGTCGATGATGCGGCCATCGCGCGCCGATACCACCTGCCGTTCGCTATCCCATCCGGCGATCCGGTACACCGGCTCCTTGTCGAGCATGTCGAGCCGCAACTCGCGCGGATAGCGTTTAAGATCGGCGATCGCCATGGCGCGGTCGGGCGTCACGACCACCTCGGTCCAGTCCAGCGCCGGCAACGCCGCGAGACGTTCCTGCTCGGTCAGGCGTGGGAACGCGACATACATCATCACCACGCCCGACACGAACCACATGACGAACAACAGGCAGGTGACGATGCCGATCCAGCGGTGACCGATATACAGCCACCGCCGAAATCGCCGGATCATGGCCCGGCGCGTCACTTAAAACTTCTCGTTGAGCGACAGCATCACCGTGCGCGGCATGCCGAGAAGCCATTGGGTGGTCGATCCCGAGGTCGCATAGACCGTGTCGAACAGATTGTAGACCCGGAGCGACACCGTCGTGTTGGCATCCGGCTTCCACTGTAGCCCGCCATTGACCACCGTGTAGGCATCGCGCGACACGGTATTGGCGCTGTCGGACCACTGCTTGCCGACGATCTGTACGCCGCCATTGATGGTCCAGTTCGGCGCAAAGGCCCAGGTCAACCAGATGTTGGAGACGTTTTGCGGCACGTTGACCGGCACATTGCCCGCGTAGTTCACCGCAACGCCGCCGACCGACTGAACGAAGTCGTCATATTTCGCACGCAGCCACGCCGTGTTGGCGTCGATACGCCAGCCATAGGCGAGCGCGAGCCCGAGCGAGGCCTCGACGCCGCGTGACGACTGCTGGCCGATCTGGTCGGTCAGCGCGGGGTTGAGCGGATTGCGCGCGAGCAGATTGTTCTTGACGATCTGATAGCCGGCGAGCGTCCATTCGCCGCGTCCATTCCAGAACGACTGCTTGACGCCAACCTCGATCTCCTTGCCGGTCGACAACTGATACTGGCTGTTGGTCAGCGACAGCGTGATCAGGTTGCTGACGGGATCGACGGCCTGCGAATACTGCGCATACAGCGCGAGGTCCTTGACCGGATTATAGACCGTGCCGACGCGCCAGCTCGTCGCCGAGAACGATTTCTCGAAACTGCCGGCCGGATTGAGAAGGTTGGTGTAATCGATGGTCGGCTGATCCTGCCGAATGCCGCCGATCAATGTCCAGTTGTCGGTCAGCGACAGCCGGTCCTCGGCGAACAGCGCATATTGCTGGGTTGCCGAGCTGAACGACGGCACCGTCGCATTCGGACTGTTGAAGTAGCCGGGATCGAACACGTAAGGGTTCACCGACGACGCGCCGCCATAGGGCGAGTTGTTGGTGTGGGTGAAATCGATGTGATTGACGTCGAAGCCCGCGACGAACTCATTCGCCAGCCCGAACACATGACCGCGGAACGTCGCGTCCATGCGGTTGCCGATTTGCTGCTGGTCGTGAAAGATCTCGATGTAGGAGCTGCGGTCGATCAACCCGGTCTTTGGATTGTAGGCGTATTGCTCGACATCGTGCCAGTGCCGCTGACTGTTCAGGTAGTAGAGGTTGTTGTGAATGGTGATGCCGTCGGCGACCTCCCATTCGGCCTTGAGCTGGGTCCAGCTATCGCGGTAGCGGATGTTGCTGTCGTTGACGTTGTAGTTGTTGAAGCGGATCGCAGTGTCGATACGGCCGTTGATCAGCGGCGTCCCGAAATAGCGCGACGGGCTGCGGTCGCCGTAGTCGGTCGATAGCGTCCACGACAGCGTGTCGGACTGCTTCACTTTCACCGCCGCCGAGAGCGCGACATCGGAGGTCTTGTTGCGATCGACCCACCCGTCGGAGAGATCGCCGACCGCCGTGAACCGGTAGGAGATGTCCCTGTTGATCGGACCGGTACTATCCACCGCCGCCCGCTTCGTCATGTTGCTGTCGATCGAGACTTCGGCATCGTTATAGGGTTTCGACAACGGCTGCTTCGAGATGACATTGACAGCGCCGCCGATCGCGCCTTCGCCATAAAGCACCGACGCCGGCCCGCGCAGCACCTCGATGCGCTGCGCCGACCAGGTGTCGTAGGGGAACGTCAGCGTTCCAGATCCCACATAGAGCCGCGTGCCGTCATACAGCGTCATGACCGTGGAATTGCCGGTGAAACCGCGCGTGTTGAACGACAGACTGCCGTTGCCCGGCGCGGGCGAGGCGGTGAACCCGGTCGCGTTTTGCGTCACCGCATCGATCACGTTGGTCTGGCCACGCTCGGCGATGGTCTCGGCTGTGATGACATCGACGCTGGCCGGCGTCTGCAGCCGGGTCAGGTTGAGACGGCTGCCGGTGGATGCCGGAGCATTGAGGTTGAGTGTCGGAGCCGCAACAGCGACCGCCGGCGTTGGCGCAACCGGCACCGGCTTCGCCGCCGCGTTGCGTTGCTGGCGCGATCGCGATGCGCGCGCGGCGCGGCCTGCATTCGCGCGGCGCTTGCTGACGGAGGTCGGCGTAGGACTGGTGACGACGACCGGATCGAGTGCCTGATTGGGTTTTGGCGTAGCTTGCGACCACGCTTCGGCAGACAAGACAAGTGACGACAGGGCAACAGAACTCAACAGGAGCTTCTGCCCCCGAAACGGACCAATGGCGGAAATCATGTTTGCGACTCGCGGTTAACGTGGCACGTCACCGCGAACGAAGTCGCTCCATGCTCGCAACGAACACGACTCGGCTACCACCAGGACACCCCGCCCGATGTGCTCGCGTGTGACCACGACTAACGGCAGGTCTCCTGGCTCGCGGGTCGCCGCCTGTGCCGCCTTCCCGGGAAAATAACCCAGTGGCATTCGGCAAAGGCTCGCCGCTTACAGTTGCGGGGGCAGCCGCGGAATCGGACGTTGGAATTCGTCCTCACCGCGTTCCCTTTTGATCCCTAAGGGGAACCGTCGCCTTCACGTTATGTTGAAAGCGCGAGAACTGTCAACGGCGACACCACGCGCCCAAAGTCCTGGTCGACGATGTGCGATCAGGATCGGGCTAACGGAGCCGCATAAGACTACCCGATAGGATCGGCGGCCGGCTGATCCATCAGCACGGCCAGAAGCGCTTCGCGTGAATACGGCTTGGCCAGTCGCGGCACTTTTACATACGCCGTCGGAAACCGTTTATCGCCGCTATAGCCGGTGACGAACGCGAAACGGATATTCAGCTCCCGCAACCGGCTGGCGACAGCAAAGCTGTTTTCGTCGAACAGACCGACATCCAGCAGGGCGAAATCCGGCGCGCGCTTGGCGATCAGAACAAGGGCCTGATCGACGGTCGCTGCCGTCCGGACGGTGGCAACGCCCAGCCCGAGAAGCGTCTCTTCGAAATCGAGCGCGATGATCATGTCGTCTTCGACGATCAAGACATCGCTGGGCATGGCAGCAGGCACTGCCGCCGGACCGCGGGGGCCGATGGAATCCATGGTTCTCGTCCAAATTGCTGTTAGCTGAAATTCCACCGGCCACCGGACGAGATGTGTTGCCCCCTCGTCCAGTTCCCGATGGAACCCACCACACCGCCCACACGTTGTCTGTGCACTTCTGAACATAACTGCACCCGCGCTTCGGTTATGTTCGGGTCAGGAAGGAGTGACATGGCCCCGCAGCAACAAAGGCAGGATCGCCCGTTCAACAACCTTTTGGCCCGTCTCAGCGAGGCAGACTTCGGGCTGATCGAGCCTTATCTCGATCCCGGCGACGGCAACACGGACGATCTGCTCTACAACCCCGGCGACGACGTCGAGACGGTTCATTTTCCATGCGGACCGAGCCTCGCCTCCTATCTGGTCCCGAACGAGGATGGCCGCGATGTCGAAACCATCCTGGTGGGACGCGAGGGTGCGGTCGGTGGCATCGTCAGCCATGGATTTTTGCCGGCCTATACGCGGATCATGATCAAGGTGGGTGGCCCCTTCGTGCGGCTGCGGATTTCCAAGCTGGAGGCCGCCAAGGCGAAGTCCGTCACCCTGCGCAATCTGTTCGCGCGTTATGCCGATTGCATGCTGGCGCAGGTGTTTCAGTCGACGGCCTGCAATGCCATCCATTCGATCGAGCAGCGCACCGCGAAATGGATTATTTCGGCCATGGAGCGCACCGGCAGCGATCTCGTCCCGCTCACCCACGAGCAACTGTCGGCCATGCTCGGCGTCGGCCGCAGCTATACCAGCCGCGTGATCCAAAGCTTCAAGGCCGAGGGCGTTCTGGAGACCCGGCGGGGCGCAATCCTGGTGCGCAACCGGGACGCCTTGGCGATCCGCGCCTGTCTTTGCAACGACGCGGTCAAAAGCCACTTCGAGGAGGTTTTGCGGGGTGTTTACCCGTCCGACGAGCCGCCGCCAGCAAAACAGCCCCTGCTAGCGAAATGAAGTTCACCACACCTCAAACAACGCATTGTTTTTTGAGGATTTCCGACTATATTGCGCCGCAGCGAAGGTGGCCTATCGCACAACGCGAGGCCTTCGTATTTGATCCATCTTGAGAAAAGAATTGGCGCGCCAATGACTTGGCCGGAAGCGACGATCCTGTAGACCGCTTATGCCGCGTGATTCGATCACGCCGCGCCATCTTCCATGACCCTT
>JBQCIZ010000693.1:0-2541 GCA_051953235.1 Nitrobacter sp.
CGCCTCGCCGCGTTGCTGGGTTTTGACGGCATCGTGCAGAACTCGATGGATTCAAGCCAGGTGATCCCCTCCGACAACCAGCTCGAGGCCGCGGGAATCGCCAGTTCCAGCGCCATCCGCATCGGCGCGATGATGCAGGACCTCCATACCCAGTACGCCCAGGTGAAGCCGTGGCTGCTGCTGCAGGAAGGCTCCACCTACACCTCCAGCGCGATGCCGCAAAAGCGCAATCCCGGCCTGATCATGCAGGCCCGCATGGCGGCATCCGACGTCGTCGGTCTCTCCGAAGCCGCGACCATTCGCGTGCACAACGTTCCCTCCGGCATGGTCGACTACAAGTCCGAGACCGCCGATCTCGGCCTGTTCCCCCACGCCGTCAAGATGGTCGACGCCACCAAGCGGGTGTTCGATGCGATCGTCGTCAACAAGCCGCGCGCGCAGGCGGAACTCGAAAGCGACTGGACCTCGACGATGAACCTCGCCGAGCTGCTGCTCCAGCAGCACAAGATTCCATTCCGCGTCGGGCACGGATTTGCGTCGCAACTCGTCAGCTACGCACGGCCGCTCGACCTGACGCCCAAAACCATTCCCTTCGATGCGGTGACCGGGACATTCGCCAAGACGCTGGCGAAATTCGAAATGCCGGCACAGCCCTTCCCGATGAGCGAAGCGGAATTCAGGGAGGTGATGTCGCCGAAGTGGATCGTCGATCATACCAAGGGCGTCGGCGGGCCGCAGCCGGCCGAAACCAAACGTATGCTGAAGGAGGCCCGGCAAAAGCTCGACGCCGACCAGGCCTGGCTCGCGGAGCAGCGCGGCAAGCTGAAGGCTGCGGATACTGCGCTCGACAAGGCCTTTGCCGAGCTGCTGCCGCCGTCCTAGGGATCACTCCGCCGGCTGGGGCTTCAACGCTGCCGGAGCGCTTGTCGGGATTTCCCGCGGCAGGATGATCGCGGCGACGATCGTCAGCAGGCACAGTGTGCCAAAGGCGTGCAGCATGGCGGTGAAGCCGCCCTGATCGTACAGCCACGCCACCAGCCCGACCGACGCGCCGGCCGCGGTAAAGCCGATGAAGTAGCGCACCGAATAGGCCCGCGAGCGCCACTCCTCGCTGGTGTATTTGCCGACCATGGCATCGTTGATCGTGACCTGGCCGAAGGCGCCCATCACGATGCCGATGGATACCAGGATCAGCGGCAGGTTCGACAGCGTCGCGGCGAGATACAGGAACGGCGCCAGCAGAAACGACAGCGGCAGCATCACCGTCTTCAGCGAGTAGCGGTCGATCAGCTTGCCTATGGTGTATTGCGTCATCGCGCCGAACACATAGACGCCCGCCGCGATCACGCCGAGTAGCGCCGGGCTTTTGGTCAGGTCGGCGAGACGTTCGGCGAACAATTTTGGCAACGCGACTGTCACCGCGTTGAAGGTAGTGGAGATCGCGATCACCACGATCAGAAGCGACAGGATCACCCGCCACATGTCGCTCTTGGCAACGCGCGCCTGCGCGGCCGCCTGTTTGAAGCCCGTGCGATCCTCATGCACCACCAGGCGCACGAAGGCCACGCCGATCAGCATCGTGACGAGGCCGGGAATGATGAACGCAAAACGCCAGCCGAGATACTGGCCGATGACGCCGGTCACCAGCGCCGACGACGCAACGCCGAGATTGCCGAAGACGCCGTTGAGCCCCATCTCGCGGCCGAGCCTGTTGGCGTAGGAGACGATCATCGCGGTTCCCACCGGATGATAGATCGAGGCGAAAATGCCGATCGACAGTAGCGCGGCGCCGAGCTGCAGCGGCGTCTGCACGAAGCCGACCGCGATCATCGAGGCGCCGATGCCGAAGAAGAAGATCACCATCATGTGGCGCCGGCTCCAGCGGTCGCCGAGCCATCCGGTCACAAGCGAGCCTGCCCCAAAGGCGACAAAGCCCGGCGTCGCGTAAGGCAGCAGCTCCGAATAGGCCATGCCGAGCGCCGGCCCCATGATGATAACCGCGGCGGCAAAAATCAGCATGGAATAGTGGTCGATGAAGTGGCCCGCGTTGACGAAGCCGATGACCCGCGACGGATTGTTCATGAATCAAATCCTGCAATTCTCCGGAAACCGGTTATATGTGCTTTTCCTGACGAAGTAGCGCCAATGAATATCGTCGAAAAGCCATTGTCCGCGATCCGGGGCATGCACCTGAAGGCCTGCGATGGCGTCAACCTCGTCGCCGTCGGTTACGGCAAGGGCACCCGGCTCGACACCCATATGCATCGCGAGGCCCAGCTCGTGTATGCGGCCAAGGGCACAATGCAGGTCACGACGCCCAAGGGCCGCTGGCTGGTGCCGCCGGACCGCGCGGTGTGGGTGCCGGCGCGGCTGGAGCACGCCATCGACGTACTGGCCGACATCGAGATGCGGACGCTGTATTTCGATCTCGCGTGGCTGACGCGCGAAACCCCTCGCATGGCGCTCGACGCCGAGTTCGTCGTCCGCGTCTCGCGGTTACTGCATCAGGCGATCCTCGCGCTGTTCGACGGCCGCGACGAT
>JBQCIZ010000694.1:0-5033 GCA_051953235.1 Nitrobacter sp.
TCGGCAAGGTACCTGGCAAAGTCGTTTGCGAGGTACTTGGACTGTCGCTTGGCATAATGAGTGGTGTTCCAGTGATGAGAGTCCGGCCGAAGCCGAATGTCTCGCGCGGCTGACATGATCCTTTGCGTCAGCGGCGTCAAGGAAAAAGCGCGCGATGATGCGATTGGACGTCGGAGGGGTATCGTCACCCTGAGGTGCGAGCGAAGCGAGCCTCGAAGGGTGACGGCCGCATCCTTCGAGGCTCGCCGCAACTGCGGCTCGCACCTCAGGATGACGGCGAAGCCGTTGCGCGGGAGGAGTCTACCCGCCCATCTTGGCGACGAGCGCGTCCGAGACCTCGAAGTTGGCATAGACGTTCTGCACGTCGTCGTGGTCGTTGAGGTTGTCGATCAGCTTGAGCAGCTTCTCGCCGGTCTCGTCGTCCACCGCGACCGTATTCTGCGGCTTCCAGGTCAGCGCCGCTTTGCGCGCCTCGCCGAACTTCGCCTCCAGTGCCTTAGCGACCTCGCGGAACGTTTCCTGCGAGGCATAGACCTCGTGGCCCTCGTCGCCGGAGATCACATCGTCGGCGCCGGCCTCGATGGCTGCATCCAGCATGTCGTCCGCCGAGGCGACGCCGGTGTCATATTCGATGATCCCGGTGCGGTCGAACATGAAGGCGACCGAGCCGGTTTCGCCGAGGTTGCCGCCGGACTTGGTGAAGTAGGAGCGGATATCGGAGGCGGCACGGTTGCGGTTGTCGGTCAGCGCCTCGATGATCACGGCGACGCCGCCGGGCCCATACCCCTCGTAGCGGATCTCATCGTAGTTCTCGCTGTCGCCGCCGATCGCCTTCTTGATCGCGCGCTCGATGTTGTCCTTCGGCATGTTTTCCGCACGCGCTGCGATCACGGCGGCCCGCAATCGCGGGTTCATCGCCGGATCCGGCGTCCCGAGCTTCGCGGCGACCGTGATTTCGCGGGCGAGCTTGCTGAACAGTTTTGACTTCTGGGCATCCTGCCGGCCCTTGCGGTGCATGATGTTCTTGAATTGGGAATGTCCGGCCATGCGGAAGCTCTTTCTCGAATCTCGGGGCGAACCGGGTGCCGTCGCACCGGGCGCTCTCAGCAAAAAGGTGTATGCGGCGCGGCCTTATAAGCCGGGATGCGGGCGGAATCAAAGACTTGGTCGGAAAATCCGGCCGTCGTCCCCGCGCCCCATGCTACCGCAGCGACGGGCCAAGTTAACTCAAACTTCACTATAAAGCGGCAGATTTGCCTCACTTTTCATCACACCGGCAGACTCCATGGCGACGCTCTTTTCCCGCAAGCGCAAGCCAGAAGAGGTTCCAACAGAAGAACCCGCGATTGCAGCACCTGCGGCCTCGGCCGCTCCCACCGCGACCGATACCCCGCCGGACAATCCGGCCAAGGATATCCTCGACCTGCTCGAGCTCGAATTGCAGGCGATGATGCGGCAGCTCGAGCGCGCCGCGCAGTCGGTCGCCTCGGGTGCGCAATCGACCGCAGAGACGCTGACCGCGATCCGCCAGCGCACCGATGATCTCACCGGGCGCACCAGTTCCGCCCGCGCCACCGCGGGCACATTCTCGCAGGCCGCCGACAAGTTCACCGAATCCGCCGACGGCATCGGCTCGCAGGTGCGCGACGCGAGCCGTCTCGCCGACCAGGCGGCGAGCGCTGCGCGTGAAGCCAGCCTCAACGTCGATCGCCTGCGCGAATCCTCCGCCGCGATCGGCAACGTCGTCAATCTGATCGCCTCGATCGCCAAGCAGACCACCCTGCTCGCACTCAATTCCACTCTCGAGGCGGCGCGCGCCGGTGAGGCTGGGCGCGGGTTCGCCGTGGTGGCGAGCGAGGTCAAGGCGCTCGCGGTGCAGACCCAGAGCGCGACCGAGGAGATTAAGCAGAAGATCGACGCCCTGCAACAGGATGCGGCCACCTCGATCGACGCGGTGCATCGCATCACGCAGGCGATCGACGCCATTCGCCCGGTATTCGAAACCGTCAACGGCGCCGTCGCCGACCAGAGCGCCACCACCGGCGAGATGGCGCAGAACGCCGCCGTCACCTCGAACTTCATCGTCGCGGTGGCCGATAGCGCCAGCGAAATCGACGGCGTCACCAAGGAAGCCGAAAGCCACGGCGACAACGTCGCCAAGGCCGGCCAGACCGTGGCCGGACTGGTCGAGAAGCTCAAGAGCCGCTGCGCCATTCTGCTCAGGCGGAGCGACGCCGATAAGGCGCGCAAGCAGGAGCGTGCGCCCTGCAATATCGCGGTCACCCTCGACATGCGGCCGCCGGTCAAGGCCTCGATCTATGAACTGTCGCGGACGACCCTGCTGATCGCCGAAGGCGATACGGCGAAGCTTCCGGCCGGGCAGACGCTGGCCGCCGACATTGCTGGCGTCGGAGCCTGCAAAATCCGCGTCACCGCGCACACCGAACTCGGCGCCGAGACCGAATTCGTCGGACTCGATACTGACACGCTCGACAAAATCGAGGACAAGTTGTTCGCCCTGCATGACGAGAACGCCGAAGGCGTTGCGCGCGCCATGGAAGCCGGCGTCACTATCAATAAAATCTTCGCCGATGCCGTCGCGCAGGGCCGCGTCAGCGTCGACGACCTGTTCGACACCGACTACCGGCAGATCGAGAATTCCGACCCGCCGCAGTTCATGTCCAAGTTCACCCACTGGGTGGAGCGCGACCTCACCGACATCCAGGAAGCGGTGCTGGCGATGGACCCGCGCCTGAAATTCTGCGCGGTGGTCGATCGCAACGGCTATCTCGCCATGAACAACAAGTACTGCTCGCTGCCGCAGCGCAAGGGCGATCCCGCCTGGAACGTCACCAACGCCCGCAACCGCCGCTTCTTCAACGACGCCGCGGGCCTTGCCGCCGCGCGCAACACCCGCACCTATTTCGTGCAGAGCTATCCGCGCGACATGGGCAACGGCGTGCGCATCCGCATGCGCGAGATCGACGTACCGATCCGCGTTGGCGGCAAGCACTGGGGCAATTTCCGCACGGCGTATACGCTGTAGCCGCCGACCGTCATCCTGAGGTGCGAGCGAAGCGAGCCTCGAAGGATGACACCATCGTGGCCCATCCTTCGAGACGCGCGCATGAGCGCGCTCCTCAGGATGACGGCGCGGGGTGTTTGTCGGCGTTTTTCACGCCGCAGCGGGATAGGTCAGAACGCCGTCGGCCGCAGGCCTTGCACCGTCAGTCATCCGCGCCGGCTCGATGCGGCCGTCGCCCATGATGTGAAAGACCTCTTCACCCGCAGCGATCAGATAGTCGGCAATGATCCGCCGGTGGCATCGCCACCACACGGCTTCCGCGCACATGATCGCGGACGGTGTGCGGTGGCCAAGCTCCCGCAGCCGGGCGAGGCCCGCGCGAAATTCCACGCTCATGGCGTAGTCGGCGTAGTTGTGAAAGCTCTGGTTCTGCCAGAAGGCGTTGGTGGCCTCCGGCGTGCTGCGCTTGTGCCCACGCAGGCCGCCGAGCGCCGCGATGTGCTCGTAACCGATCTGAAACTCGCCCAGCGTGTTCGGCAACACGTCACGATTGTACTGCGGATTGGTGCGTGAGCGCGGAACGGTACGCACGTCGACCACCAGCCGCACGCCGGCCTCCTTCAGCAGCACGACAAACTCCTCGATCGTGCGGGTGGAGTGGCCGATCGTGAAGAAGGCATGCGGCATCGCTCACGTCCAGAACGACGGCACCGCCTGTTCGAGCCGCCCGCCGATCCGCACCGGACCGATCTTGACCGCGAGTCCCGTCGTATCGTCGGTCTCGACCGCGACGCCGCTCAGCGTGGCCACGCCGTTGGCCGGCTCGAAGCGGCCGCTCGGGATGCCCGTGGTGAAGCGGCGCAGCGGCTCCTCCTTCTGCATCCCGATCACGGAGTCATAATCGCCGGTCATGCCGGCGTCGCTCATATAGGCGGTGCCGCCCGGCAGGATCTGGTGATCGGCCGTCGGCACATGGGTGTGGGTGCCGACCACGAGGCTGGCGCGGCCGTCGCAGAAGAAGCCCATACCCTGCTTCTCGCTGGTCGCCTCGCCATGGAAGTCGATCACGATCGCGTCCGCCGCCTCGCGCAACGGGCAGGCATCGAGCTCGCGATCGATGGCGCGGAAGGGATCGTTGAGCGGCTCCATGAAGATGCGCGCCATGCAGTTGATGACGAGCGCGCGGCGGCCGTCCTTGGTGTCGATCAGCGCCGCGCCGCGGCCCGGCGTGTGGCGCGGGAAATTCAGCGGGCGAATGAGTTTTGGCGCGCGCTCGATAAAAACCAGCGCCTCCTTCTGATTCCACGCGTGGTTGCCGAGCGTCACAGCGTCGGCACCGGCGTCAAGGAATTCCTGGTAGATCGCTTCGGTGATGCCGAAGCCGCCGGCCGAATTCTCGCCGTTGATGATGACGAGATCGAGCTTCCAGTCCTTGACCAGTGACGGCAGATGTTCGGTGACCGCGGTGCGGCCGGATTTGCCGACGACATCGCCGATGAAGAGAATACGCATTCTTTGTCTATAGTCCTCCCAAGTTCATCGACTTAACAAATTTTTTCTCAAGAGCAGGAAACTCATCGTTTATGCTCATAAAGATATTGGCGGCGTCATCGGCCATTTGGCCCCGTTGCTCTCCGAGATCGAGATTCTCAAGAAGTCTGTTCTTTGCGCCCAAGAGCATTGCGCGTTTTCCGATACTATCGATGTATTCTGCTGTTTCTTTATCGAAGACAAATTCCGCACCAACCATTCCTCGCCAAAACTTATCCAAATCGTCATGTCTCGCATCACCGTTCTGAATCACAGAAATCATAAAATCGCGAAACACTACAAAATAGGCATAGCGCTTATCAAAAAGATCGAGCCGCAACTTATCGCGAGCAGTATTCCACTGCCTCCATGCAAAGTAGCCCGTTACTAGCAGAGCGACGATAGCAATTAACGTCGGCCCGAGGGCTTGAATAATCTGTACACAATACGGGAGAGTAACCGGCGGCATCTAGCTACT
>JBQCIZ010000695.1:0-4779 GCA_051953235.1 Nitrobacter sp.
GCGATAACGCCATAGGGCGTCACGCGATGAAAATGAAACGCGGCATAAGGCGTCGTCGCCAGTCCGGCGACGAACGACGCCAGTGCCAGCGTGACGATCTCGCGCCCACCCCACAGCGCCGCCCGCGCGGTCGGTGAATGATCGGGCGACGCAAACAGCTTTGGCATACCGATCTGCACGAGCGCCACCAATCCAAGAGTTGCCGCGAATGACATCTGGAAACTTGGATGCACCAGCGCTTCCGGCGCGATCGCAAGAACGATCATCGCCGCCACCGCGAGCGTGCGGAACGTGATGGCGCGGCGATCGACCATGACCGCGATCAGCACCACCGCCGTCATGAAGAACGATCGCTGGGTCGCGACCTCGGCCCCCGACAGCAGCAGATAGAACGCCGCGGCCAAAAGCGCTCCGGCCGCGGACCACTTCTTGATCGGGAAGGTTACAGTCAGCGCGGGAATCAGCGCCAGCAGCGCACGGATCGCGAAAAACACCACACCGGCGACCACGGCCATGTGATAGCCGGAGATCGAGAGCACGTGACCAAGTCCGGAAATGAACAGCGCATCGTTGACCGGCGTCGTGATGGCGTCGCGCCGCCCGGTCAGAAGCGCGGTTGCGATCGCGCGGGAATCGCCGCTGAGCACGAGGCGGATGCGCGCATCGATCGTATCGCGAAAATCCTGCATCAGCGTGGAATAGCGCAAGGCGAGACCGCCGCTGTTCGGCGGCGTCACAACCTTGATCGCTCCCATCACGAAGCCGGACGCGCCGATGCCCTGAAAAAACATGTCGCGCCCGAAGTCGTAGCTTCCGGGCCGCATTGGCGCGAGCGGCGGCTGCAGCCGCGCCTTCAATTCCACGAAGCTGCCGACAGCCGGCGCGGTATCCTTCCTGACGGAGAGCCGCACGCGATCGAGCTTGGTATGCCGCCACGGATCATCCATCTCGACGACGCGCAATACGAACCGGTCGGTGCGCTCGCGCACTTCGCGTGTCTCGACAAATCCCTTGAGCAAGGGAACGTAGACCGGCCGCATCAAGACAGCGTGCGACACACGCGCCGTTTTCAGAGTGCCCACGGCAAAACCAGCGGCCACCGCAGCGATCATGACAGCCACGGGAAAAAGCGCATGCCGCCGCAGCAAGAGCGCCGCGACACAGAGGACGGCCGCGGTCGCGGCTGCGACCCATGCGACGGGCTCATGATCGGCGGTGAAATAGAGCGCGATGCCTGTACCGAATGCGATCGGCACCCACGGCAGCAATCGCCCGGCCCCGGCTTCCGCGCGAAGCCATATCCGGAGTTGGCCGACAACTGCGAATCCCAATCCACGGAAGACCGGAGTATTGGCGGCAACAACAGCTTCCCGTGGCGGCCACGTCCCTGCGTAACCGCCTGTCCGATCCCGAGCCCTGCCCCGCTCCGGCATCCGACCGCTCCCCGCGCCCTCGCCAGGGAATGCTAGCGGAAGGCACGGTGCAGCGAATAGCGGAACGGATGCGGAATACCGAAGAAATCAGACTCAGCCGGCCGCGGCGACCTTGGCCCAGGTGTCGCGCAGGCCAACGGTCCGGTTGAACACCAGCCGGCCGGGCGAGGAATCTCGGTCGCGGCAGAAATAGCCCTGCCGCTCGAACTGCACGGCGTCTTTGCTGTTGTCGCCGGCGAGCGCGGGTTCGACCATGCAGCCGGACAGAACCTCAAGCGACTGCGGATTGAGCTGGGAAGCGAAATCGGCTGCCTCGGGCTGCGCCGTCGCAAAGAGATGGTTGTAGAGCCTGATCTCCGCCGGCACGGCGTCTGCCGCGTTCACCCAGTGCATTGTCGCCTTCACCTTGCGGCCATCAGGCGCGTTACCGCCCTTGGTCGCTGGGTCATAGGTGCAGCGGAGTTCGACCACCTCGCCTGCTGCATTCTTCACAACGTCGCGGCAGGTGATGAAGTAGGCGTAGCGCAGCCGCACCTCGTTGCCCGGAGACAGCCGGAAAAATTTCTTCGGCGGATTCTCCATGAAGTCATCCCGCTCGATATAGAGCTCACGCCCGAACCGGATGCGCCGTGTGCCCTGCGCGGGATCGTCGGGGTGATTGACCGCCTCGAGCTCCTCGCTCCCGCCTTCCGGATAGTTCTCGATCACAACCTTGAGCGGACGCAGCACCGCCATGCGGCGCGCCGCGCGGTTGTTGAGCACTTCGCGGACCGCGAAATCGAACATTCCGATGTCGACAGTGCTATTAGCCTTGGCGACGCCGATGCGCTTGACGAATTCCCGCAGCGCTTCCGGTGGCACGCCGCGCCGCTGCAGACCTGCGAGCGTCGGCATGCGCGGATCGTCCCAGCCGGAGACGTGGCCGTCGCGCACGAGCTGAGTGAGAACCCGCTTCGACAGCAGCGTATGCGTGAGATTGAGCCGCGCGAACTCATACTGATGCGGATGCGACGGCACCGGCAGATTGTCGAGGAACCAGTCATAGAGCGGACGGTGATCCTCGAACTCCAGCGTACAGATCGAATGCGTGATGTGCTCGATCGAGTCCGACTGGCCGTGCGCGAAATCATAACTCGGATAGATGTTCCACGCCGTCCCTGTGCGCGGGTGGTGCGCATGGAGGATCCGGTAGAGCACCGGGTCGCGCAGGTTGATGTTGCCGGACGCCATGTCGATCTTGGCGCGAAGCACACGCGCACCGTTCGGAAATTCACCGGCCCGCATCCGTGCGAACAGGTCGAGATTTTCCGCAACCGGCCGATCGCGGAACGGGCTGTTCTTGCCGGGCTCGGTCAAGGTGCCGCGCGCGAGCCTGATGTGCTCCTGCGACTGGTCGTCGACATAGGCCTTGCCGGCGCGAATGAGATCCTGCGCCCAGGCATAAAGCTGCTCGAAGTAGTCAGACGCGTAGTGGAGATGTGTGCCCCAGTCGAAGCCGAGCCAGCGGACATCGCGCTGGATCGCATCGATGTATTCCTGCTCTTCCTTGGCCGGGTTGGTGTCGTCGAAACGCAAGTGGCAGCGTCCGCCGAATTCCTCGGCGATGCCGAAATTCAGGCAGATCGATTTGGCGTGTCCGAGATGCAGGTAGCCGTTCGGCTCCGGCGGAAACCGGGTGACGACGCTCGTGTGCTTCCCCGATGCAAGGTCCGCCGCTACGATGTCGCGAATGAAATCCCGGCCCGCTTCCGGGGTCGATTCGTCAGTCATTTTGTACCTTTCAAGCTGCGCCTATGTGCCAAATCTGCGGGCGCGCGCCAAGGGCCGAGGCGGACGAGCCGGTCCGCGCCGGCGCCGCTGGACGCGCTTTGGCGGGTTCCTCCCTCGGCCAGTCCGCAATGCTGCCCGGCTGGGACAGGCGTCAAATAGCCGTGCGAGAGAATCCGGGGTGTGATAAACGGCCCCGCCGATACGTCTTTGAAAGCTTCAGATTCCCGACATGACTCCACCCGTCGTCACCCGCTTCGCTCCGTCTCCAACCGGTTTTCTCCACATCGGCGGCGCGCGGACCGCGCTGTTCAACTGGCTCTACGCGCGCAAGCACGGCGGCCGGATGCTGCTCCGGATCGAGGACACCGATCGCGCGCGCTCCACCACCGCGGCCATCGATGCAATTCTTGACGGCCTCAAATGGCTCGGAATCACGTGGGACGACGACGTCGTTTATCAGTATTCCCGCGCCGCGCGGCATCGCGAGGTTGTCGAACAGCTGCTCGCCGACGGCAGGGCTTATCGGTGCTACGCGACGCCGGAAGAGCTGACCGAGATGCGGGAGAAGGCGCGCGCCGAGGGCCGCGCCAAGCTGTACGATGGCCGCTGGCGCGACCGCGATCCGTCGGAAGCTCCACCCGGCGTCAAGCCGACCATCCGCCTGAAGGCCCCTTTGACCGGCGAGACCGTGATCGAGGATCAGGTGCAGGGGCGCGTCGTCTGGCAGAATGAAAATCTCGACGATCTCGTGCTGTTGCGCGGTGACGGAACTCCGACCTACATGCTCGCGGTCGTGGTCGACGATCATGACATGGGCGTGACGCACATCATTCGCGGCGACGACCACCTGATCAACGCGGCCCGCCAAAAGCAGATTTACGATGCGCTCGGGTGGAATGTCCCGAACATGTCGCACATTCCGCTGATCCACGGCCCCGATGGCTCAAAACTCTCCAAGCGTCACGGCGCGCTCGGGGTCGATGCCTATCGCGCCATGGGATATCTGCCGGCGGCGCTTCGCAACTATCTGGTCCGGCTCGGCTGGAGCCATGGCGATCAGGAGATTTTCACGACCCAGGAAATGATCGACGCATTCGACCTGCCAGCGATCGGACGGTCGGCGGCGCGCTTCGACTTTGCCAAGCTCGAGAACCTCAACGGCCACTACATCCGCCATTCCGACGATCACGTTCTCGTAACCATGTTCGAGGATGTGCTAGATTATGTGCCAGGCGGAGCCGATATCAAACCCAAGCTCAACGACGTCACGCGAGCCCAGCTGCTGCGCGCGATGCCCGGGCTCAAGGAGCGGGCCAAAACCCTGATCGAGTTGATCGACAGCGCTCATTTCATCTTCGCGGATCGTCCGCTGACGCTGGACCCGAAGGCCGCGGCGCTCTTGACGCCGGACATCCGCGCCCTGATCGGCAGGCTCCGCGCGACACTCGAAACAGTGACGCCGTGGAGCGCCGAAACCACGGAAGCCGCCATGCGCAGCTTCGCGGAACAGAACAACCTGAAGCTCGGCGCCATTGCGCAGCCGCTCCGCGTCGCCCTGACAGGTCGGACGACTTCA
>JBQCIZ010000696.1:0-10907 GCA_051953235.1 Nitrobacter sp.
ATCACCACCATCGTCTGCCAGCCGGATACATCGCCGGTGATCGACAACTCCGCGACGGTGGATTTCGTCCTGCGCCGCGCCCGCGATACCGCGATCGTCAACATCCACCCGATGGCGGCATTGACTAAAGGTCTTGCTGGCACGGAAATGACCGAGATCGGCCTGCTGAAAGCGGCCGGCGCCGTCGCCTTTACCGACGGCGCACGCAGCGTGATGAACGCACAGGTGATGCGCCGCGCCCTCACCTATGCCCGCGATTTCGACGCCCTGATCGTCCATCACACCGAAGATCCGCATCTCGTCGGGGAAGGCGTCATGAACGAGGGCGAGTTCTCCGCCCGCCTTGGCCTGATGGGCATTCCGGCCGCCGCCGAGGCCGTGGTGCTGGAGCGCGACATGCGCCTCGTGGCACTGACCGGCGGGCGCTATCACGCGGCATCGCTGACGTCGGCTGAATCACTCGACGTCCTCAAGCGTGCGCGCGATGGCGGGCTGCAGGTCACCGCTTCAGCCTCGATCAATCATTTGACACTGAACGAAAACGATATCGGCCCGTATCGTACATTCCTGAAACTGGCCCCGCCGCTGCGCAGCGAGGACGACCGCCGTGCGCTTGTCGCGGCGCTGGCCTCGGGATTGATCGACGTGGTGATGTCGGATCACAATCCGCAGGATGTCGAGACCAAGCGGCTGCCCTTCGCGGAAGCCGCGGCCGGCGCGGTCGGACTCGAGACCATGCTGCCGGCGGCGCTGCGGCTCGTGCACAACGGAGAGCTGGATTTCAAGACGCTGATCCGTGCGATGTCGACGCGGCCCGCGGAACTGCTAGGTCTTCCGGGCGGCACGCTGCGCGCCGGTGCCCCCGCCGACATAATTGTGATCGATCCCGATACGCCGTGGGTACTGGACCCGGCCGATCTCAAATCACAATGCAAGAATACACCGTTCGACGAGGCGCGGTTCTCCGGTCGCGTTCTTCGCACCGTCATCGGCGGACGAACGGTCTACGAACACGTTTGATGTCGTCCGGATTGGGAGTCAGCGGGTAAAAATCTGTCCGATGGCATCCATCGAGGTGCCAAGAACAATCGCGGTCACGTACAGACCGAAGCAAAGCATCTCGAGTCTTTTTCGTATCGGACGCATGATGCTCTCCAGTTTGTCCGATGCAACGTGCCGGTTTATGGTTAATATTTGATTGACGACGATCTGGAGCCCTGCTGATGCCCCCTGCCGCCGTTGCCATCATCGCCCTTGCCGTCGGTTATCTCTTCGGTTCCATCCCCTTTGGCATGATCCTGACCCGGCTGGCCGGAACGCAGGATTTGCGCTCGATCGGCTCCGGCAGCATCGGCACCACCAACGTATTGCGCACCGGACGCAAGGACCTGGCCGCAGCGACACTGGTTGGCGATATGCTGAAAGGCACGGCCGCCGTACTGGTCGCGGGACTGGCGTGGGGACCGGGCGCGGCCATGCTGGCCGCCTTCGGCGCATTTATCGGCCACCTTTTCCCGGTGTGGCTGAAATTCAGGGGTGGCAAGGGCGTCGCAACCTATATCGGCGTGCTGCTCGGTTTGTTCTGGCCCGCAGCGCTCATCTTCTGTGCGATCTGGCTGATCGTCGCATTCGCCACGCGCTACTCGTCGCTTTCAGCCCTGATCGCAAGCCTCGTCGCCCCGCTGGTGCTGTGGTGGTTCGGCCATACGCAGCTTGCGGCTTTATTCGCGGTGCTGACGCTGCTGTTGTGGTTCGCGCACCGCGAAAATATCCGCCGCCTGCTCGCTGGCAGCGAGAGCAAGATCGGCGCAAAGGCGTAAATTGGCAGCTACCGGCTGATGCTGCTGACGTCGCCGTGAACATCAAGCGTCACGGTAAAGCCAAACACCTTGAACTGCCCGCCGCGCGCGTCGATCACATCGGGATTATCGACCGGCGTCCACTTCATGCCGCCGCTCACCATCTCGATTTCGCCGGGCTTCAACTCGCGAACATTGCTGGTCATGCCGATCTCCATGGTTGCGTTTGATCAAGCCGGGCTGATGCTGCTGCACTTGCCGTTGATGTCGAATGTCATCGTCACGCCCCACACGGTCAGATAGCCGCCGCGGGCGTCGATCACGTCCTTGCTGACATAGTTGTGGTCGTATTTCATGCCGCCGCTGACGGCGCCGGTCTCGTCGATGGTCAGTTCGCGAATGCCGCTATCCATGTCGGTCTCCCATGAGGTGATGACGTTACGCTTGCGATAATGACGGACCGTCGCGCTTCGCTCCGTGACCCAGGTCACGCGGCACGGCGCTCAAATGCGTTGTGGCCTGCACTGGTTTGCGCAACACTCCCCGTACGGGGGTTTTGGGGTGGACGTCAGGAATTCCAGCACTGTTCGGCTGACCGACGCGCAGCGGATCGACTGGCTGCGGCTGATCCGCTGCGACAACGTCGGGCCACGCACGTTCCGGTCCCTGGTCAACCACTTTGGCAGCGCGCGCGAAGCGCTCGAGCGTCTGCCCGATCTGGCACGCCGCGGCGGCGCCGCGCGCCCGGGCCGGATTTGCAGCGAAGCCGAGGCCCATAACGAATTGGACGCGGCGCACCGCATCGGCGTCGCCCTGCTGGCGCCGGGCGAAGCCGGCTATCCACCGCGCCTCGCCACCATCGACGACGCCCCGCCTCTGCTCGGCGTGCGCGGAAAAGCCGATGTCATGATGCGGCCGACGATCGCAATCGTCGGTTCGCGCAATGCGTCCGGTGCAGGGCAAAAGTTTGCGCAAACGCTGGCCCATGACCTTGGCGGCGCAGGCTTCGTCATCGCGTCAGGTCTTGCGCGCGGTATCGATCAGGCGGCGCATCGGGCGAGCCTGGCAAGCGGCACAATCGCAGTGCTGGCTGGCGGCCACGACCGCATCTATCCCGCCGAGCACGAAGAACTGTTGGCCGCGATGCTGGAGAACGGCGGCGCCATCTCCGAAATGCCGATGGGACACGCGCCCCGCGCTCGCGACTTCCCCCGGCGCAACCGTCTGATCTCGGGCATTTCGCTCGGCGTCGTAGTAGTCGAGGCAGCACACCGCTCGGGCTCGCTGATCACAGCGCGCATCGCCGCGGAACAGGGACGCGAGGTATTCGCAGTTCCGGGTTCGCCGCTCGACCCGCGCGCCGCCGGCACCAACGATCTCATCAAGCAAGGTGCAACGCTGACGACGGATGCCAACGACGTCATCAACGCGGTACGCCCCATCATGGGCCGGCCGGTCGAACTGCCGATCGGAGAGTCAGAGGATACGACGATGGATGCCGGCGAACCCGATGCGGGCGATCGCGCCCGCATCGTCGGTCTGCTCGGACCGACCCCGATCGGCCTTGACGACCTGATCCGGATGGCAGCCGCTCCACCCGCGATCGTCCGCACCGTGCTGCTCGAACTCGAGCTGGCCGGCCGGCTCGAACGCCACGGCGGCGGACTAGTGTCGCTCGTTTAGAACCATTCGCCGGGAACGTATTGATCGGCAATGATCGCCAGCAGCGACAACAGAAGCCCGATCCCACAGAACAGGCCGAGCGTCACCAGCTCATAATAATCGGCGGAAAGCGATACCCTGGATTTCGCAGCAATCGGAGATGCCTTGACCATGTCAGTCTCCCTGCGTGTCGTGCCAACAATCCCGGCCCTGTCGTGATGTCTTGGGAACCTTGACGAAGGTTCAACCAGTTCCCAAAAAGAAGAGCTTCGCCCGGCAGGCCGGACGAAGCTTCTCATCAATCGCAGATCAGCGCCGCTCAGAACCAGGCGACAACCGGAACGATGCCGCTCATTACGGCGACCACCGCCGCAAACAGGCCCACCACCGAAAACAGCGCCACCGTCACGAACTCGTTGTTCTCGCCCTTGCCCGATACGCTCGCTGCCGGAATTGCCTGAACCATATTCATCATGCCACCCTCCAAATTGCGATGTCGGGAGTCCCCGCCCGCTTGTTGTTGATTTACGGCCCGCAAAACCGCGGGTCGGCATCCGCTCCTGAAGCCGGATGCGGTGGCAGTATGACCGCGATGTCATAATATTTGCTGAGGGAGCGTCGTGAACGAATGGTTCCAGCCCGCTAACGAGCGCCCCAAACCTCAATTCGTTCACGTCGCATAAAGCATCCGCAACAAATCGGCCGGTCACGCGCGATAAACCGGCGCGCCTGCCGGCGATGCGGTTGCTCCACCATCCACGAAGATTTCCTGTCCCTGCACATGCGCCGCGTCATCGGAGGCCAGGAACAATACGGTCTTCGCGACATGCTCGGTCTCGCCAATGCGGCCCAGCGGCGTGGTTCGGCCGATGCGCTGCTCGAACGCCTTCTCGGCGTCCGGCGTGGCAATCGCCGCGCCCCAGATCGGCGTGCGGATCGCGCCCGGCGCAACCACGTTGACGCGGATCCTGCGCGGCGACAGTTCGCTCGCCATCACCCGCGCCATGGCGCGGACACCGGCCTTGGTAGCCGCGTAAGCCGCGTAACCGGGATTGCCGAGCACGCTGATGACAGACCCGTTGAGAACGATCGATCCGTTGTCATTCATGTGCGCGGCCGCCGCCTGCACCGTGAAGAAGACCGCCGTGAGATTGGTGCGTATCACCTTTTCAAACGCGTCGAGCGTCGTTCCGCCAACTGGTGTGCCGCCGGCGATGCCGGCATTGGCGAACACGATGTCGAGCTTGCCAAACGTTTTCGCGGCTTGCGCCACCGCGCCTTCCAGCGCGGTCACGTCGGTCGCATCGGCCCTGATGCCGATGGCGTTGGCGCCGAGTTCAGCTATCGCAGCGTCGAGCCGCGCCTGATCGCGCCCGGTGATGGCAACGCGTGCGCCTTCGGCCACGAACAGTTTTGCGGTCGCAAGGCCGATGCCGCTATTGCCGCCGGTAATAAATGCCGTCTTGTTCGCCAAACGCCCGCTCATGTGATGCTCTCCGAATGGTTGCATGATGAAACCTGATTGCCATCTAGGGCAAATGGTTTCATAATGCAACCACACAAGGGCGTGAGCGCGCCCGGATCGGCGCCGCCGTGACGGAGGGTGCAATGGTGAAACGGACGAGTTTTGAAAAGGCGGAGTGCCCGATCGCACGATCGCTCGAGTCAATCGGCGACTGGTGGTCGCTGCTCATCATCCGCGACGCCTTTCTGGGCAAGCGGCGCTTTGGCGAGTTCGAGAAGAGTCTCGGTATCGCCAAGAATATTCTGGCCGCGCGGCTGCGCGCGCTGGTCGACCACGGCATCCTGACAGCCCTTCCCGCCTCCGACGGCGCCGCCCATATGGAATATGTGCTGACGCCCAAAGGGCACGGCGTGTTTCCAATCCTGGTGGCCTTGCGGCAATGGACCGAGGAATTCGGCACCCGCAAGGTGTCGACCGTACTGGCGGATCGCAAAAGCGGCAGGCCTGTCCGCAAACTCGAGTTGCGCGCCCAGGATAAACGTCTGCTGGACTACCGGGACACCGTCGTGCGGCCGCGGACGTGATCGGGATATCTTCGTCTCGTCAGAATGGATTGCGTCCACCATTGAGACGAACGATCTCCTCGGCCTCCATCTGCGCCATGTCCAGCAGGAAGCTCAAAGTATCCAGCCTGTGCCGGCGCGCGATATGACCGAGATCGGAGACGGCATCTACGATATAGCGTGCGGCTTCCTCGGCGCCGCTCTCTTCCGCAGGCTCGCCGCCACTTGATCGCACGCTCCTGCCCGGCTGGCCCGCCATTCCCCAACTCTATGCGTCATAAATGAAGCACTTATATGAATATACACTTTATACGTGCACAACTATAGATAGAATTAAGACGAATAACAATCAAAAGATCGCGAGACGGAACAGGAGTCCATTTGACTTAAGGGCTCGCTGCACCCATGTTCGCCCCGAAACGGCCGACGCGACTCTCGCGGACCCGACCCACAAATTTCCCCGTAAGCTATTGGAATGACATGAATATCGTCATTGTCGAGTCGCCTGCAAAGGCCAAGACGATCAACAAATATCTCGGCTCGTCCTACGAGGTGCTGGCCTCGTTCGGACATGTCCGCGACCTTCCCGCCAAGAACGGATCGGTGGATCCTGAGGCCAATTTCCAGATGATCTGGGAAGTCGATCCGAAGGCCGCCGGCCGCCTCAACGACATCGCCAAATCGCTCAAGGGCGCCGACAAGCTGATCCTCGCCACCGACCCCGATCGCGAGGGCGAGGCGATCTCCTGGCACGTGCTCGAGGTGCTGAAGCAGAAGCGCGCACTCAAGGACCAGAAGATCGAGCGCGTCGTCTTCAACGCCATCACCAAACAGGCCATCACCGACGCCATGAAGAGCCCGCGCCAGATCGACGGCGCGCTGGTGGACGCCTACATGGCCCGCCGCGCGCTGGATTATCTGGTCGGCTTCACACTCTCTCCGGTGCTGTGGCGCAAATTGCCCGGTGCCCGCTCGGCGGGACGTGTGCAATCGGTCGCCTTGCGGCTGGTTTGCGATCGAGAGCTCGAGATCGAAAAGTTCGTTCCGCGCGAATACTGGTCGCTCGTTGCCACCTTGGTGACACCGCGTGGCGAAACGTTTGAAGCCCGTCTGGTCGGCGCCGACGGCAAGAAGATCCAGCGGCTCGACATCGGTTCGGGCGCGGAAGCCGAGGATTTCAAGAAGGCGCTGGAAACCGCCGGCTACGCGGTCACAACGGTTGAAGCCAAACCGGCGCGCCGCAATCCGCAGGCGCCCTTCACCACTTCGACGCTGCAACAGGAAGCCAGCCGCAAGCTCGGCTTCGCGCCCGCTCATACCATGCGGATCGCGCAGCGATTGTATGAAGGTATCGATATCGGCGGCGAAACCACCGGCCTCATCACCTACATGCGAACCGACGGCGTACAGATCGACGGTTCGGCGATCACGCAGGCGCGCAAGGTGATCGGCGAGGATTACGGCAACGCTTACGTGCCTGACTCGCCGCGCCAGTACCAGACCAAGGCCAAGAACGCGCAGGAAGCGCACGAAGCGATCCGCCCGACAGATCTGTCGCGCCGTCCTGCGGACATGCGGCGGCGTCTCGATTCCGATCAGGCCCGGCTCTATGAGCTGATCTGGATCCGCACCATCGCAAGCCAGATGGAGTCGGCGGAACTGGAGCGCACCACCGTCGACATCGTCGCCAAGGCCGGTTCACGCGTGCTGGAGTTGCGGGCCAGCGGCCAGGTCGTCAAGTTCGACGGCTTCCTTGCCCTCTATCAGGAAGGTCGCGACGACGAAGAGGACGAGGACAGTCGCCGCCTCCCCGCCATGAGCGAAGGCGAAGCGCTGAAACGCGACAACCTCAATGTCAGCCAGCATTTCACCGAACCGCCGCCGCGTTTCTCCGAGGCCTCGCTGGTCAAGCGCATGGAAGAGCTCGGCATCGGCCGTCCCTCGACCTATGCCTCGATCCTGCAGGTGTTGAAGGATCGAGGCTATGTGAAGCTCGAGAAGAAGCGGCTCTATGGCGAGGACAAGGGCCGCGTCGTCGTCGCGTTCCTGGAAAACTTTTTCGCGCGTTACGTCGAATACGATTTCACTGCCAATCTCGAAGAGCAGCTCGACCGCATCTCCAATAATGAGGTGTCGTGGCAGCAGGTTCTGAAGGATTTCTGGAACGACTTCATCGGCGCGGTGAACGACATAAAGGATGTGCGCGTCTCCGAAGTGCTCGATGTGCTCGACAACATGCTCGGGCCGCACATCTATACGCCGCGCGAGGACGGCGGCGACCCGCGTCAATGTCCGACCTGCGGCACTGGCAAACTCAATCTCAAGGCCGGCAAGTTCGGCGCTTTCGTCGGTTGCTCCAATTATCCCGAGTGCCGTTATACCCGTCCCCTCGCCGCCGATGGCGATGCCGGCGGCGATCGCATCCTCGGCAAGGATCCGGAATCCGGCCTCGACGTGGCCGTGAAGTCCGGCCGCTTCGGGCCCTACATCCAGCTCGGCGAGCAGAAGGACTATGCCGAAGGCGAGAAGCCGAAACGGGCGGGTATTCCGAAAAACACCTCGCCCGCCGACATGGAATTTGATCTCGCGCTAAAACTGCTGTCGCTGCCGCGCGAGATCGGCAAACACCCGGAGACCGGCGAGCCGATCACCGCCGGCATCGGCCGCTTCGGCCCGTTCGTACGGCACGAGAAAACCTATGCGAGCCTCGAAGCTGGCGACGAAGTGTTCGACATCGGCCTCAATCGCGCGGTGACACTGATCGCCGAGAAGATCGCAAAGGGTCCGAGCCGCCGGTTCGGCGCCGATCCCGGCAAGCCGCTCGGCGAGCATCCGACGCTTGGCGGTATCGTGGTCAAGAATGGGCGATATGGCGCCTATGTCTCGGCCAGCGGCATCAATGCCACCATCCCGAGCGACAAGACACCTGACACAATCACCTTACCCGAAGCCATCGCGCTGATCGACGAACGCGCCGCGAAGGGTGGCGGCAAGACGAAACGCGCGGCCAAGAAGGCGAAGCCAGCCAAGGCCGCGAAGGACGAAGTCACGCCGAAGGCCGCAAAGCCGGCGAAGAAATCTGCCGCAAAGAAAGCAGCAGCGAAGCCGAAGTCGGACGCGGTGAGCAAGGCACGCGGAACGGTGGCAACGGCAAAATCACCGGCCAAGGCAGCGAAAGCGCCCGCAAAGAAGAGTGCTGGCAAGAACGGCTGATGTGAGCAAACCGCGCGACAGGCATTTTCCGGACCGCGAAACCATCGTCGCATTCATTCGCGCGCATTCGGGCAAGGTCGGCACGAAAGAGATCGCCCGCGAGTTCGGTCTCAAGAATGCCGACCGCATCGAGTTGAAGCGCATCCTGCGCGACCTCGCGGACGATGGCACGATCACCAAGCGCGGCCGCAAGGTCCACGAGCAGGAAACCTTGCCGCCGACGCTGATGGCCGACATCACCGGGCGCGATGCCGACGGTGAATTGCTCGCCACACCCACCGAATGGGACGAGGAATCCGGGCCAGCGCCGAAAATCCGCATCCATGTGCCGCGCCGTGCCAGACCCGGCACCGCAGCCGGCGTCGGCGATCGCGCGCTGTTGCGGATCGAGGCTATGGAGCCCGGCGACACCGCGCCCTATCGCGCCCGTGTCATCAAGGTCATCGATCACACCCGCTCGCGCGTTCTCGGCATTTATCGCACCTTGCCGCAGGGCGGCGGGCGTCTCGTGCCGGTCGACAAGAAGCAGGCAGGCCGCGAGCTCAATATCGCGAAAGCCGACAGTGCAGGCGCCGAAGACGGCGATCTCGTCAGCGTCGATCTGATCCGCAGCCGCGGCTACGGTCTCGCTTCTGGCAAGGTGAAGGAGCGGCTCGGCTCGCTTGCAACGGAGAAAGCGGTCAGCCTGATCGCGATCCACGCCCACGACATTCCGCAAGTCTTCTCGGCTGCCGCGCGGCGCGAGGCCGAAGCGGCAAAACCTGCAATCCTGCAGAGCCGCGAGGACTGGCGCGACCTGCCGCTCGTCACCATCGACCCACCCGACGCCAAGGATCATGACGACGCGGTGCATGCCGCACCCGATGACGATCCGAACAACAAGGGCGGCATGGTCGTCACTGTCGCGATCGCCGACGTCGCCTACTATGTGCGGCCAGGGTCGGCGCTGGATCACGACGCGCTGGAGCGCGGCAACTCGGTCTATTTCCCGGACCGCGTCGTGCCGATGCTTCCCGAGCGCATTTCCAACAACCTGTGCTCGCTGGTGCCGGGCGAACCGCGCGGGGCGCTGGCCGTCCGCATGGTGATCGGACCCGACGGCCGGAAGCGCTCGCATACCTTCCATCGCATCCTGATGCGCTCGGCGGCGAAGCTGCACTATGCGCAGGCACAGGCGGCTATTGATGGCCGCCCTGACGATACTACCGGTCCCCTGCTCGATCCCGTCCTGAAGCCGCTCTATGCCGCCTATGCGCTGGTGAAGCGCGCACGCGACGAACGCGATCCACTTGATCTGGATTTGCCCGAGCGCAAATTACTTCTGAAAAAAGATGGTACGGTCGATCGTGTGGTCGTGCCGGAACGGCTCGACGCTCACCGGCTGATCGAGGAGTTCATGATTCTCGCCAACGTTGCCGCGGCCGAGACGTTGGAGAAAAAAGGTCTGCCCCTGATCTACCGCGTGCACGACGAACCCACTGTCGAGAAAGTGCACAATCTTCAGGAATTCCTGAAGACGCTCGACATGTCATTCTCGAAAAGCGGCCCGCTGCGGCCTGAGCAGTTCAATCGCGTGCTTACTCAGGTAAAGGGCCACGACGCTGAGCCGATGGTCAACGAGGTGGTGCTGCGCGCGCAGGCGCAAGCCGAATATTCGGCGGAGAACTATGGCCATTTCGGCCTGAATCTTCGCCGCTACGCGCATTTCACCTCACCTATCCGGCGATACGCGGATCTGATCGTGCATCGCGCACTGATCCGCGCGTTGGGATTGGGTGACGGAGCCCTGCCGGACAATGAGACGCCGGAAATGCTGGGCGAGATCGCGGCGCAGATATCGGTGACCGAGCGACGCGCCATGAAGGCCGAGCGTGAAACCTCCGATCGCCTGATCGCGCATTTCCTCGCCGACCGCATCGGCGATATCTTTCAGGGCCGGATTTCTGGCGTTACCCGCGCCGGCCTGTTCGTCAAACTCACCGACACCGGCGCCGACGGCCTGGTCCCCATCCGCACTATCGGCAGCGAGTATTTCAACTATGACGAGACCCGCCATGCGCTGATCGGTTCACGCAGCGGTGCCATGCACCGGCTGGGTGACGTCGTCGAGGTTCGTCTGGTAGAAGCTGCCCCTGTCGCCGGCGCGCTGCGGTTCGAGCTTCTGTCCGAAGGCCATATCGGGCGCGGCAACCGGCGGACGCGCAA
>JBQCIZ010000697.1:0-6928 GCA_051953235.1 Nitrobacter sp.
GCGGTGATGACCGCCGCCGGCACGCCGTATTCCTTTTCGGCGCGCGCAAAGGCCTGCGCGTGCTGCCTGATGAGCTGCTGGCCGCGCACCCGCCGCGCCTCCGAGGCCATGCGGCCTGCGAACTGCGTGAACAGTTGCCCGAACACGCGCTGGCCACGATCGCGGTTCACGATGCCTTGATCGTAGACCATGTGGGGTGCGGCCTCCGCGATCGCGCGGCGCGACACCCCGGCCTTTTGCGCGTCCTGCTCGAGGCTCGCGAGGAACTGCGGAAAACTCATGCCGTTGTGGCAGGAGGCCCCGCGCTGGGCGAGGGCGGGGGACGCGAAGGCGATCGCTGCCACGATGGTTAGTCCTGGCAGATACGTCCCGGCTCGCCGCAGCATGAAAGGCTCCGTTTTGTTTGAAGGGTCCACCGGTACTGAACGGGCGGCGGACGCCGGTCAAGCATGATCTGCGCGAGGAAGGCATCGACCGTCCGCGCCGCGCCTGATATGGCACATGACATCCCTCCGAGGCCTGCCCATGTCCGCCGACACGCCCCGCCAACTGACATTCCGGTGTCCCGCAGAACTGTTCGGCACGCTGCCGCCGCCGGTGCCCGCAAATCTCGGCGTGCCGGACTGGATCAAGAAGATGCCGCCGCAGGCGTTCAACGGCATCAACCAGCGCGACGAGGATACCGTCAAGCGTTGCCCGCCTTTCATCGATGCGATGACGCACGGCTTCCTGATGCCGCTGATGTGCGACCTGCGTGTCGAGAACGGCGAATTTCTGTGGGACAATGCGATACCGCCGAGCGGCGGAGTCAATTTTCCGCGTTCGCCGATCGGGTTTCATGATGCCAGCCAGGTGATCGGATCGCCGCTGTTCGGCGATGACCGTTACGTGATCAAGTTCCACAATTTCTGGACCATCGAAGCGCCGGAGGGATACTCCATGCTCTTCACCCATCCGCTGAACCGGTTCGATCTGCCGTTCACGACCCTGACCGGCCTTGTCGATTGCGACCGCTACGTCGACAACTGGATTCATTTCCCCGCGCACTGGCACGACATGAGTTTCTCCGGCGTGCTGCCGAAGGGGACGCCGGTAGCGCAATGTTTCGCGGTGAAGCGCGAGGACTGGAGCCTGAAGACCGCGCCGTTCAATGCCGAGGACGAGCAGCGCGTCGATGCGCTGGTTACGGCCATCACGCACGAGCCCGGCTACTATCGCCGCAAGTTCCGGGCGTGAACCCGCTCAGGACGAGCGTTTGAGAAACGCCGCGGCTGTGCTCGGCCGCAGGAAGAAACGCCCGTGCGGCGTTCCCGCCAGCACATGCGTCACCCGTCCGAGCAGCGCCGGCTGATCGTGCAGCGCGCGACGAAGCGCCGCCTCGCCGGCCTCGCGATCCCCCATCTCGAATAGGCCCACGGCGAGATCGGTCCGCGTCATGGCGTCGGCGGGCTGAAGCCCGAGCGCGCGGCGCAGCAGGTCGGTCGCGGCCGGATAGTCGCCATCGCGCATCAGCACGCGCGCCAGCGCCGCTGCGAGATCGGGACGTCCGGGAGCGGCGTCGAATGCCTGCTGCAGTAGCGTGCGCGCCTTGCTGCGCGCGTTGACGCTCTGATGCAGCGCCGCCAGATGTTGCATCAGCGGGATTTCACCGGGCGTGAGCGTCAGCGCCTCCTCAAGGACGGCGATCGCCTTCGCGGTGTCGCCGGATTTGGCGAGCAGGCCGGCGTATTCGGCGAAGGCCGGTGGAAACGGCGGACGCCGCGCGACGGTTTGTTGCAACTGGGCCAGCGCGTCGTTCACCCGTCCATCGGCGGCGAGCGCGGACGCCAGCAGCGTTTCGAATTTCGGATCGCCGCTCGTGCGCGCGATCCGCTGCAACACCGGAACGGCTTCGGCGAGACGGTTCTGCGCCCCGAGCGCCTGCGCCAGAATGAGCGCCGCCCCGGCATGGCCGCGATTGGCCTTGAGCACGGACATCGAAAGCCGCTCGGCCTCGTCGGCGCGCCCCGCGCGCAGCGCCGCAGCCGCCTGATTCAGGGGACCGTCGATGGCTGGATTGGCGCGGGGCGGAGATTGCGGCGGCTTCGGCATGGGACTCGCAGATAAGAAGGATGGCGCAATGTGCCACAAGTCTTCCGCCGGTCCAAAGTGAGATGCAGTTGATGGAGTTCCGGCTCGCCATTGGCGCGTGCCCCCTTGCGCGCCGGCGGTTAGTACGCTAAACACTGAACCATATGGTTCAGTATTCACAAACCCGCTTCGATGCCTCGTTCGCCGCGCTTTCGGACGCCACCCGGCGCGGCGTTCTCGAGCAGCTCGGCCGCGCGGACGCTTCGATCACGGAGCTTGCCGACAAGTTCCACATGACGCTGACGGGCATGAAGAAGCATGTCGGCGTCCTGGAGCAGGCGGGTCTCGTCACCACGGAGAAGGTCGGGCGCGTGCGCACCTGCAAGCTCGGCCAGCGCCGGCTGGAGGAAGAAGCGGCATGGATCGAGAGATACCGTCAGCTCTGGGCTTCACGCTTCGACGAACTGGACAAGGTTGTCGAGGAACTGAAGCGGAAGGAGAAGATCGATGGTCACAAGAAACGAAAGTGAGCGTACACCATGAAGAACGAAACGAGGGTTGATCGAAAGTCCGAGCGCGAGCTGGTGGTCACGCGAACCTTCAACGGCCCGGCGCGTATCGTATTCAAGGCGTGGACCACGCCCGAGCTGTTCAAGCAGTGGTGGCTCCCAAAGTCGTTTGGAATATCCCTCATCTCCTATGAGGCCGATTTTCGCACAGGCGGCACATACCGCCTTGTGATGGCGCATCCGTCCTCCGGACAGCCGATGGCGTTCTTCGGCCGCTATATCGAGGTGACGCCGCACTCCCGTCTCGTCTGGACCAACGAGGAAGCCGGCGACAACGGAGCCGTCACCACAGTGACCTTCGAGGACAAGGGCGCTGCGACGCTGGTCACCATCCACGAGCTCTATCCCTCGAAGGAAGCCCTCGACGAGGCCATGACATCCGGGGCCACGAGCGGTTGGGACGAGCAGTTCAGGCAACTGGAGGAGATGCTCGGCACGATGGGCGGGAGTGGGGAGCGGGCGTGAGCCACAATCTCCCGCCGGCCCGAGTGCAACTGCAGTCAAAGCGATTTGACTTCGCCGCCATCCATTCGCAGCATCGACCCCGTCATCCAGCGCGCGCCCGGCGACACCAGGAACGCCATCAGTTCGGCGATTTCGTCGGGCCGGCCATAACGTGCGATGCCGGCATCCTGCGGAAACTTCGCGGTTGCCTCCTCGACGCTCATGTTATGCAGCGGCGCCCAATGCGCGAGATAGGATTCGCGGCGTCCTGTCATCACAGGCCCTGGCAGGACGCTGTTGACCTGCACGCCGTCGGTGATGCCGCGATCCGAAAAAGCCTTGGCGAGCGCTGCGATCGCGGCGTTGATGGTGCCGACGGCCGCGTAGGGGGCCTTGGGAAACAGCGCCGAGTTGCCCGACATCAGCACGACCGCGCCCTTGGCCTCCTTCAAGGCCGGCCATGCTGCGATGGTCAGCCGCCGCGCGCCGTGGAGTTTCAGCGCGAGGCCTCCGTCCCATTGCGCGTCGGTCATCTCGAACAGATCGATCTGTGGCACCGCGCCCGCAATGTTGAGCAGGGCGTCGATCCGGCCGAAAGCGGCGAGCGTCCGTTCAACCACAGTTGTCGCTGCCGCGACTTCGGACAGGTCGAGATCAAGCACGAGCGGTTGCGCACCGGCGGACCTCACCGCATCGGCGGTCTTGTCGAGGTTGGCGCGGTCGCGCGCGACCAGAACGATGGAGGAAAAGTCCCGCGCGAGACGGATCGCGGTGGATCGGCCGATGCCCTGACTCGCGCCGGTAACGATGGCGACGGAATTCGACATGAGAAGCTCCTGAATTCAGACGTGACGTGCGAGGAATTCGCGGATCGCGGCGGCGATCTCCACAGCATGGGTTTCCAGCGCGAAATGGCCGGTGTCGAAGAAGCGAATGTCGGCATCGGGAATGTCGCGGCGGAATGCCTCGGCGCCGGCCGGTAAGAAGAACGGATCGTTCTTGCCCCACACCGCGAGGAACGGCGGCTTGCGGGTGCGGAAATAATTCTGGAATGCCGGGTAGAGCGCGACGTTGCTCTTGTAGTCGCCAAACAGATCGAGCTGGATCTCGTCGGCGCCCGCACGCGCCAGATAGGAATTGTCCAGCGACCAGCCGTCCGGCGATATCGCGGACGCGTCGGCCACGCCGTGGCTGTATTGCCAGCGTGTCGTGTCCGGCGCGAGGAAAGCGCGCAGCGCATCGCGGTTGGCTTGCGACGGATCCTGCCAGTAGGCTCGGATTGGTGTCCAGCCGTCGCTTAGACCTTCCTCATACGCATTGCCGTTCTGCGAAACGATCGCGGTGATGCGGTCGGGATGCCTGGCTGCTATCCGGAATCCGGTCGGCGCGCCGTAGTCGAACACATAGATCGCAAAACGTTTCAGGCCGATCACTTCGGTAAAGCGGTCGATGACATCGGCCACGCGATCGAAGGTGTAGGTGAAGTCGCTTCGCGGCGGCATGTCCGACTGGCCGAAGCCCGGCAGGTCGGGCGCGATGATATGGAAGCGATCCGCCAGCAGCGGGATCAGATCGCGGAACATGTGGCTTGCGCTCGGGAAGCCGTGCAAGAGCAGTAGCACGGGCGCGCCGGCGGCGCCGGCCTCGCGATAGAAGATCGTCAGGCCGTCCACGTCAGCGGTTCGATACTTAATGGCGGTCATGGGAAGCTCCTTTTTGCTCGTCGGCGCGTGTTTCGTTTGGGATGGTGTTGCCGTTATTGGCTGAGCGCGGCGATGTCCGCTGCCGCCGCTTCGCGGATGATGTCCGCCACGACGTCGGGCGCAGTCACCATCGGCGCGTGATCGACGGGCTCCGATCGTAGCGTGGCGTTCATGCGGTGCGCCATGAAGAGCTGGGTCTCGCGAACGATCATGCGATCCTCCTCAGCGACAAGAAACCAGCTCGGCAAGTCCTTCCAGAGCGGCCGCCGCACCGGCGCGCCGATGCAGTCGGATGAGATCGGCCGCTGCGCGGCGGCGAGCAGCGCCTGCTCATCGGCCGTTGCATGTTGGGCAAAGGCTTCGGTGAAGGCTCGCTCGGGCAGCCAGATCGCTCCATGAGTATCCGGCGCCAGCAGCGGCGCGTAGGGATGCGGCGTGGCGTGATAGAACACGTCGGCGACGGTCTCGCCTTCGTCGGGCGCGAGCGCGGCGATATAGACCAGTGACCGCACTTTTGCGTTGCGGGTTTCGCCGATCACTGCACCGGCATAGGCATGGCCCGCCAGCACGACCGGGCCGTCGATGCGCTCCAGTGTCTGCTCAAGCGCGGCCACGTCGTTCGCCAGCGAGGTCAATGGCAGCGGCGCGGCGACGGCCTTGATGCCGTTCCCTTGCAGCGAGTGGGTCACCTTGCTCCAGCTCGACCCGTCCGCCCAGGCGCCATGAACGAGCACCACGCTTGGTTGATCCGTCGTCATCCGATCTCTCCCGCTCACAACGCCCGCGGCGTTAGTAACCTTATAAACTGTCTTATAGAGGTTACGTATGATCTTCCAGACATAACTTGTCAACAGCAATCAGGGAGGTTACTGTTCAAGCAGCGGTGATCGTCACGATCCAGGGTATTTTGCGAAAGAGAGTTCCGATGCCTGACCCGCGACCGCCTGCGCTGTTCCTCGCCGATGCGCGAGGCCTCGACTTTCTCAACACCGTCGCGACGCCGGCCGATGAGGAAGTCGACTGGATCGCCGACGGCGAGGGGCTTTTGGCGTGGCTGGAGCAGGCGGAGCTCGTGCCGGCGCATATTCTGAAATCGCTGCGGGCGCAGGCGAAGCCAAAGGAATTCGATGACGTCGCGGCCAGGGCGCGGCGGCTTCGCGAGTGGTTCAGAACGTTCGTCCGGCAGCACAAGGACCGGCCGCTCGCGCTGAAGGACGCGCGCGAACTCGATCCGCTCAACCGGCTGCTGGCGCACGACGAGAGTTTTGGCCGCATCGTGGTTCACGGTCACGGCAAGGACCGCGGTCTCGCGTTCGAGACGGCGCGCCGGTGGGAATCGCCGGACGCGCTGCTCCTGCCGATCGGCGAAGCATTGGCGAAATTCGTGTGCGAGGAGGATTTCTCGCACGTCAAGACATGCGAAGGTCCGGCCTGCACGCTGATGTTCGCCGATCATACGCGCGGACATGCGCGCCGCTGGTGCAGCATGGCGATTTGCGGCAACCGCGCCAAGCAGGCCGCGCATCGTCAGCGGCTGAAGATGCAGGGGTGAGCGGTAAGAAATTTCAGCTTCGGCGCTTTCGCGCGGCCTGTACGCAGACGCAGGTTGTCGGCACAATCGCTTTCATGAAGAGATGAGGGCTTGCCGGATTGTTGCTTCGTCCCGGTACTGGCGAGCGCGCATCTTGGCGTTTTGCCTTCGACCTGCGAGGACACAATGGAAATCAACGGTGTGGCCCATACGTTCATTACCGCCGGAAATTTTGCAGCTGCCCGTGCGTTCTACGCGCAGCTCCTGCCGTTTCTCGGTCTCGCGATCGTGGCTGATACGGCCAATACCTTCTACTGCGTCGGAGGGCGCACGGGCTTCGGCATTCACGCACCGGCCGCGGAATATGCCGGTCAGAGATTTCGGCAAGGCTCGGTCGGATTGCATCACCATTGCTTTCGTGCTCGCGAGCGCGCCGATGTCGATGAGGCGCATGAGTTTCTGAAAAAGATCGGCGCACGGATCGTTCACGGCCCGCAGCAGGACAGTTATGCGCCGGGCTACTATTCGGTGCTGTTCGAGGATCCCGATGGCGTGAGACTCGAAATCAATCACGTTCCGGGAAAAGGCCTGTTCGCCGGCGATGGCGTGAC
>JBQCIZ010000698.1:0-7267 GCA_051953235.1 Nitrobacter sp.
AAACTGCAACCCTTCGCCGGCAAGGTCGTGCGTGCGGACAAACTGTCGATCGGCTATTTCGCGCAGCATCAGACGGACGAACTGGATCTCGACGGCTCGCCCTACGATCACGTGCGCAGACTGATGGCTGACGCACCGGAAACCAAAATCCGCGCCCGGGTCGGCGCCATCGGCTTTTCCGGCAAGGCCGGCGACACCCTTGTGAAAAGCCTGTCGGGCGGAGAAAAAGCGCGCCTGCTGCTTGGGCTCGCGACATTCTTCGCGCCGAACATGATCATCCTCGACGAACCCACCAACCATCTCGATATCGACAGCCGCGCCGCGCTGGCCGAGGCGATCAACGAATTTCCGGGCGCCGTGATCATGGTCTCGCACGATCGTTATCTGATCGAATCTTGCGCCGACCGGCTCTGGGTCGTCGCCGAGCGGGCCGTGACACCGTACGATGGCGATCTCGACGATTACCGCCGCACCGTGCTATCGGCGCGCGGCGCGCGTGAACGCGACGCCTCCGAACGGCGCAACGACATAGAAAAGCCGCAGCGGGAAAAGACCGAAAGACGCGTTGCGCCGAAACAAAGGATCGCGAAGGCGGAAGCCGAGATCGAGCGCATCACCGCGATCATCGCCAAGATCGACGTCGCGCTGGCGCTGCCGGATCTATTCAAGCGCGATCCGAAGCAGGCCGCGCAACTCGGCAAGGCGCGCGCCAGCGCCGCAACTGCACTACAACGCGCTGAAGAGGAATGGCTCGAAGCCAGCACGTCCTACGACGAAACGGCGAGTTGAGAAAATCAGCGCCGCATTCAGGTTGCCGCGCGCTTTTTCCTTTTGACCGGCCGCTCCGGCTTGGGCGGCGCAACAGGCTCGGGCGCCCGCTCGATCGAGGACAGACGTCCTGCTGTAAACGTGTAGATGCCAGCGCGCGGTCCTTTCAACCACGTCAGAACGGCAAGGCGGTCGCCGCGCGGGTTGTTGGAAATATTGACGTTGTCCGGCGCGCCAATGCCGCGCGTCACGTCGCATTCGGTATGCCCCAATGCCACGGTGCCGGTTGCCGGCGCAGGTGTAGCGGGCGGTGGCGTTGTCGGAGCGGCCGCAGCGCCATCCGAAAGCGCGCTGGATTCACCCGCACCTATCGGTGGCGCCATCCCGGGGCAGAGACCGTCGGCGCTGATGAGATCATCTGGGGTCACCGGCTTGTCGGGCGTAAGCGGCGGCGTCTCGATGGAGACGTTCTTCATGAACACCCGGCCCGACCGCGAAAACCAGTCGGCATCCTTGGACAGGAGGTCGGACGAAAACATGTCGGACGCGCTGCCACAGCCCGACACGAGCGGCGCCACCAAAAGCAGCAACATCCACGTTTTTCGATGAGATTTCGGCTGTCCCACGGCGAACTCTGTTCCCGGCCTGTCTTAAGGGCCTGTCCCAACACCAATTTGGGGCACGACCATGACTAACTGCGAAATTGGATCAGAAAAGCCCCAAATATAATTAAATTTCAATATATCACTATTGGCGGCGTTGCCAGCGCCCGCGCTCGTCGGCCTGCCAATAGGTTACGTCGAACCCACGCGATTTGCAGTCGGTCCAGACGGTTCGCGCCGTCTCGAGCGCGACGTCGTCATCGCCATTGAAGACAAGCACAAGCCGTTCGTAACTTTCGGAATCTTCCGGTAGCGGGGCGTTATCGATCAGGAACCTGACGGTAGCCCGATTGGGGTTCTCGCTGTTGACCGTCAGCACGATGGGCTGCTCGCTCACATCCTCGATCCGCCATGTCGCATGCGGCAAAAACGAGTCATCGCGATAGGTCCACAGGTGCGCGTCGAGTGCTTCGACGCGCTCCTCCGAGGTCGTATGGATGACCGCCCGCCAACCCCGCTCGAAGGTCTTTTCGAGCAGCGGCGGCAGAACGTTTTCGATCGACATGTTCTGCAGGTGATAGAACAGAACTTCGGTCATCGCCGTGCTTCGTAATACTCCGCCACCAGGCGATCCAGCAGACGAACACCAAATCCCGACCCCCAGCTCTGGTTAATGTCGGTTTTCGGAGCTCCCATCGCCGTTCCCGCGATGTCGAGATGCGCCCAGGGCGTGTCGTCGACAAACCGCTGCAGGAACTGCGCCGCCGTGATCGAGCCGCCATAGCGGCCACCGGTGTTCTTCATGTCGGCGAATTGCGAGTCGATCAGCTTGTCGTATTCGGGCGCCAGCGGCATGCGCCAGACGCGCTCCCCCGTTTCCGCACCGACCTTGGTCAAGCGTTCCGACAGCTGATCGTTATTGGAGAACAGACCTGCATGCTCAGTGCCAAGCGCGACCATGATCGCACCAGTCAGAGTTGCCAGATCGACCATGAACTTCGGTTTGAATTTTTTCGCCACGTACCACAGCACGTCGGCGAGAACGAGCCGCCCCTCGGCGTCGGTATTGATGATCTCGATGGTCTGGCCGGACATCGAGGTCACGATATCGCCCGGCCGCTGCGCATTGCCGTCGGGCATATTCTCGACAAGGCCGATCGCACCAATGGCATTGACCTTCGCCTTGCGGGCGGCGAGCGCATGCATCAGGCCGACCACACAGGCCGCGCCACCCATATCGCCCTTCATCTCCTCCATCCCGCCGGCCGACTTGATCGAGATGCCGCCAGTATCGAAACAGACGCCCTTGCCGACGAAGGCAACCGGCGGTTCGCCTTTTTTTCCGCCGTTCCAGCGCATGATGACCGTGCGGCTCGGCCGCGAGGAGCCCTGCCCGACGCCCAGCAGCGCGCCCATGCCGAGTTTCGTCATCGCCTTGACGTCGAGCACGTCGATGCCGACCCCGACCTTTCGCAAGCGGCTGGCACGCCGCGCGAACTCTTCCGGATACAGCACGTTCGGCGGTTCGTTCACGAGGTCGCGCGCAATGACGACGCCATCGACGACATGATTGTCCGGCGCGAATGCCTTCTTCGCCGCGGCGACGTCGCCGACGGCGATCGAGACATCGGCATGCAGCGCCGCGTCATCGCCGTCCGTCTTTTTGGTTTTGTAACGATCGAATTTGTAGGCACGCAGCCTGACGCCGGCGGCCACCGACGCCGATTGATCGGGACTCATCGCGGCCGATGGCAATTCCGCGATGACCGTCACGGTCCGGCTGTCACCGCGAATCTTGCCGCCGAGAACGCCGCCGAACTTGAGGAAGTCGCTGTCCTTGAGTGAGGATGGCTTGCCGGTACCAATGACGATCAGGCGATCCGCCTTGAGCCCTTCGGGAACAAGGATATCGAGCGCGGCTGCGGCCTTGCCCTTGAACTGGCTGGCTGCCGCTGCCCGCTTGATAGTTCCGGCGGATGTCGCGAGAGCCTTGCTCGTCGCCGGGCCGAATTTCAACGCATCGTCGCAGAACACCACGAGGATACCGCGGACAGCAGTCGAAAACGGAACAAAGCCGACCTTCACGGCGTCGGACATCAGCAAATCCTCCAGAATCAGGGGCGGCGCAGCGTCGGGTATCCGGCTGGCAAACGAGGCGGCGACTATGACCCGCCAAAGGCTTCGCTGCCAAGGTCCACGGCCTCAACTCAGCTATCCGCGACAACGACCGCGATCAGGCAGCCGCCGTCGCCGCCAGTCGTGGCTGGGAGGCCACATATCCCGAAATCTTAACCATACTTGGAGGGTGTCATGGCTCGGCCATTTTGTTGACGGATCAAAGGGATGGTAATGAGAGAGTAAGCTGGGTGAAAGCGTTGGACGCGCCTTGGGGAATCCCTGACGGGATTTGGCGCTGCCGGCCGTTCCGACCCGGAGGATGGGGATCGTTTAGATCGATGGGGTCGATCGACAAATATATCGTCCGGACGACGCTGACGTCGTTTGCGGTGGTCCTGATCAGCCTGACGGGCGTGATCTGGATTACGCAGGCATTGCGCGGCATCGATCTGATGACCAGCCAGGGTCAGACCATTCTGACGTTCCTGGGCGTCACCAGTCTTGCGATTCCGGTGCTGGTGCTGATCATCTCGCCGATCGCGCTGATGATCGCGATTTCCCATACTCTCAACAAGCTCGCGACCGATTCCGAGATCATCGTGATGAACGCCGCCGGCCTGTCACCTTTCCGGCTGTTCCGGCCGTTCATTTACGCGACCATCGTCGTGGCCCTGCTGGTCGCATTCATCGCAGCCTATCTTGCGCCCGACGGAATGCGCCGGCTGAAGCGCTGGGACGCCGAGATCACCGCCGACGTTCTGGCAAATATTCTTCAGCCCGGCCGTTTTGCGCAGCTCGACACGAATCTGACGATTCGCGTTCGGGAGCGTCAGCCCGGCGGCCTGCTTGTCGGAATTTTCATTGACGACCGCCGCGATCCCAAAGAGCGCATCAGCATCGTTGCCGACCACGGAACCGTGGTGAAAAACGACAGCGGATCGTTCCTGATCCTTGAAGATGGAAATCTGGAGCGCTTCGAGATCGGCAAACGCGAACCGGCCATGGTGGCGTTTGACCGGTATGCTTTCGACATGTCGAAATTCTCGAATCGGGGCCACGATGTCGTCTATGGCATCCGCGAGCGGTATCTCTGGGAACTGCTGGATCCCGATCCGAATGATCCGCTGGTTCAGCAACTGCCGGGCCAGTTCCGCGCCGAACTGCACGACCGCTTCATGGCGCCGATCTATCCGTTTGCATTTGCCGCGCTGACATTTGCATTTCTCGGAACGCCGCGCACGACGCGCCAGAGCCGCAATTTCTCGATCGGGGCGTCGATTGCCGCCGTGTTCGGCCTGCGCATGGCGGGTTTCGCTCTGTCGGTGATGACCGTGAAATCGCCGATGGCCCCTCTTTTGCAATATCTGCTTCTGTTCGGATCGATCGGTATCAGCCTCTGGCTGATCATTGCGGGCATCGTGATCGAACCGTCCGCCAGATTGATGGAAGCCATCAACAGATCGAATGCACGACTCCTCCGTCTGCTGGGAAGGCCCGCAGCCGCATGAGCATGTTGACCAATACATTGGGCCGCTACTTTGCCGGCCGCTTCGTGATAGCCGCGATCGGCGTGTTCGCCAGCATTTTCCTCCTGCTGGTCCTCGTCGACTACATCGAGATGGTCCGAAGAACGTCCGGACTTGCCTCCGCATCGGCGGTGATGGTCGCAGAAACGTCCCTCTTCAGGGTGCCGCAACTGCTGGAGAAACTGACGCCGTTTTGCGTTCTGGTTGGCGCCATGACTTGCTACCTCGCCCTCTCGCGACGGCTGGAACTCGTGGTCGCGCGCGCAGCCGGCATTTCGGCATGGCAATTCATCTCGCCGGCCCTTGCCTCCGCGCTGATCCTGGGCGTGCTCGCGACCACGCTTTACAATCCGATGTCGGCAAACCTGCGCGAGCTATCCAAGAAAATGGAGGCAGAGCTTTTCGGCAGCGCTCCCGGCGGCGGCTTGCAGGACGCCTCCGGTTTCTGGATCAACCAGGTCACGAACGAGGGTCAGGCCATCATCAATGCAGCCCGCAGCGAGCAGCAGGGTGTTCGCCTGACCGGGCTGACCGTGTTCAGGTTCGACTCGAACTCCCAGTTCAAGGAGCGAATCGAGGCGCGTGAAGCCAGCCTCGAGGACGGACGCTGGCTATTCAGGGATGTCCGGCGGTTTACTCTCAACAGCCCTCCGATCGACCAGGAGACGCTCACCCTCAAGACGAATCTCACCGCGGCTCAGGTGCGGAACAGCTTCGCCACGCCAGAAACTGTGTCATTTTGGCAACTATCGAGCTACATCCGGTCGTCTGAAAACTCCGGATTTGCCACGGCCGGGTATCGCCTGCAGTACCATAAACTCATCGCACAGCCATTTTTGCTGGTTGCGATGGTGCTGCTGGCAGCTTCCGTCAGCCTTCGGTTCTTCCGCTTCGGCGGCGTGCAAAAGATGGTTTTAAGTGGCGTGGGATCGGGCTTTCTGCTCTATGTCCTGTCCAAGGTAACTGAGGATTTGAGCAAGGCCGAGTTGATGAATCCGATCGCTGCGGCGTGGCTGCCCGTTTGCGTGGGCGGCCTCACCGGCTTTTTGGCTTTGCTGTACCAGGAGGACGGGTAGTGGCTGCAATCGCCGCCCTCCAAGGAGGCTCGCCCCGCGAGCGGCGCACCCCCCTGCGCTGCCGCCGGATCGGCTTGCCTGCAATTCTGACGGCTCTGACAGTCGTGGTTTTCGGTCTGCCGGCCGTTACCGCGTTGGGTATCGTCACGGCTTCGCCTGCCGCCGCGCAAAGTTTCACGTACAACCCACATCCGCCGAAGCCCAAGCGGGCACCTGCCCCGAACAACGGGCAGATGCTGGTTCAGGCCAACGAGGTCGATTACGACTACAACAATTCGCGGGTGTCGGCGGTCGGCAACGTTCAGTTGTTTTACAACGGAACCAGCGTCGAGGCCGACAAGGTCATCTACGATCAGAAGACCAAGCGGCTGCATGCCGAAGGCAACATCCGCATGACGGATGCGGAAGGCAAGATCACCTACGCCAATATCCTGGATCTCAGCGACGACTATCGCGACGGCTTTGTCGATTCGCTGAGGGTCGATACGGCTGACGCCACGCGCATGGCTGCGACGCGTGCGGACCGGACCAAGGGCAACTACACCGTCTTTGAAAACGGCGTCTATACAGCCTGCGCGCCTTGCAAGGACGATCCGAAAAAGCCCCCGCTGTGGCAGGTCAAGGGCGCTCGCATCATTCACAACCAGACCGAGAAGATGTTGTACTTCGAGGACGCGCGTATCGAGTTCTACGGCGTGCCTCTGGCGTATATGCCCTTCTTCTCGACGCCGGACCCGACGGTGAAGCGCAAGAGCGGCTTCCTGATGCCCTACGTGACATCGGTCACCAACTATGGGGTCGGAATCGAGACCCCCTACTATTTCGCGCTCGCGCCAAACTACGATTTGACGGTATCGCCGCGCTTCACCACGCGGCAGGGCGTGCTCATGCAGGGCGAGTTCCGGCAGCGCCTGATGGACGGCGCCTACCAGATCCGTGCTTACGGAATCGATCAGCTTGATCAGAAGGCGTTTGCCGGATTGCCTGGCGACCGCCAGTTCCGCGGCGGCATCGACACCAAGGGTCAATTCGCAATCAACGACAAATGGGTCTGGGGCTGGGACGGCGTCCTTCTGAGCGACTACTATTTCTTCTCCGACTACCGGTTGTCCCAGTACAAGGACTCCCTGCAATCGTTCCTCAGCCTGCCGACCGAAGCGATCTCGCAGCTCTATCT
>JBQCIZ010000699.1:0-3840 GCA_051953235.1 Nitrobacter sp.
CCCGCGCCGAAAGGCGCGCAGGTGCTGGTGCGGGTCCGCGCCGTCGGACTCAATCGCGCCGACCTCGGGATGACCAAGGGTCACGCCCATGGCAGCGCCGGCGGCGTCGGCACCGTGCTCGGCATGGAATGGGCCGGTGAAATCGCCGAGGTCGGACCGGACGCCAAGGGCGTCAAGGTTGGCGACCGCGTGATGGGATCTGGTGCCGCGGCATTCGCGGAATATACGCTCGCCGATCACGGCCGGCTGTTTCATATCCCGTCGACCGGCAACATGGGTTTTGAGGAAGCGGCCACCCTCCCCGTCGCGCTTGCGACCATGCACAACGCGGTCGTTACCAACGGCGCATTGCAGGCCGGGCAATCCATTCTGATCCAGGGTGCAAGCTCGGGCGTCGGCTTGATGGCGATGCAAATCGCAAAGCTGAAAGGCGCCAAACTCGTCATCGGCTCATCGACCGACGGGGCACGCCGCCAGCGCCTCAAGGAATTCGGCGCTGATCTTGCGATCGATTCCCGCGATCCCGGCTGGGTCGATCAGGTGCTGAAGGCAACTGATGGTCAAGGCGTTGACCTCATCGTCGATCAGATCTCGGCAAGCGTGGCCAACCAGAATCTCGCCGCAACCAAGGTGAAGGGCCGGATCGTCAATGTCGGCCGGCTCGGCGGCAGCCACGGCGACTTCAACTTCGATCTCCATGCCGCGCGGCGCATCAACTATATCGGCGTCACCTTCCGCACCCGAACCATCGAGGAGATCCGCGACATCTTTGCCGCCGTCCGCAATGATATCTGGCCTGCCGTCGAATCCCGCCAGTTGAAATTGCCGATCGACAAGGTGCTGCCATTCGACCAGATCGGCAAGGCATTCGAGCACATGGAAGCCAACAAGCATCTCGGCAAGATCGTCGTGACGCTCTAGATACGCTGGCGCAGCTTGAATTCGGAATAATTCGCAAGATCAAGCTGCGCAGGATCAAGCTGCGAATGACTGGCGGTTGCGACTCCGCGCCCAGCTTTAATGTTGGGCGGAGGGCTGCTAAACCCCGCGCATGTCCCGCCCCGCCTCGAGTTCGAAAACCAGAGTCGCCGCCATCTCGATCGTCGCCAGCGCCAGCATGGCGGTTATCAAGTTCGTCGTTGGCGTTGCGATCGGAAGTCTCGCGCTGATTTCAGAGGCGCTGCACAGTTCGGTCGATCTCGCCGCGACGGTCGTCACCTGGATCGTGGTACGAATTTCCGATCGCCCTGCGGACGAAGAGCACCATTACGGCCACGGCAAGATCGAGAGTCTCTCCGCGCTCGGCGTCATCGCGCTGCTCTATATTCTCGCCGGCGGCATCGTCGTGCAGGCTTACAGTCACCTCCGCGAGGGTCTTCCGCCACCCCGGATCTCGGCCATTCCGTTCGTCGTGCTGCTGATCGATATCGGCGTCAATCTCTGGCGTGCGCGTGCGCTACATCGCGCGGCGCAGGACACGCAAAGTCAGGCGCTGCAGGCCGACGCACTGCACTTCGCCTCTGACGTCCTCGGCTCGATTGCCGTCATCATAGGACTGGCTCTGTCGGGACTGGGCTACGCATGGGGCGATGCCGCCGCGGCCATCGGCGTGGCCGTCCTGATCTCCATTCTGGGCTTGCGGCTCGGACGCGCCACGATCGAGACCCTGCTGGACCGCGCGCCGGAAGGTGCCGCGGAAAAAGCCGGCGCCGCGATCAGGGCATTGCCCGGCGTTGTCGATGTCGAGCGGCTGCGGGTGCGGATGGTCGGCCCCCGGCATTTCATCGACGTGACCGCCAAGGTCCCGCGCACCTATCCGATCGATCGCATCGATGCCATCAAGCAACAGGCCCAGGACGCCGTATCCACGGCGCTTGGCGATGCGGATCTGACATTTACCGCGGTTCCGGTCGCGCGCGACAACGAAAGCATTCGCGAGCGCATTATGGTGATCGCCCGCAATTCGGGACTCGCGATCCACCATGTCACCGTCCACGATCTCGGAGAAAAGCTGATCGTCAGCATCGATCTCGAGGTCGATGGCGACATGGCGTTGCTCGACGCTCACGCAATCGCGCACCGGCTGGAACAGAGCATCAGGGACGAATTTGGTTCAGACGTTGAGGTCGATACCCATATCGAACCGCTGGAGCCTGAACTGCCGCTCGGCACCGATGCAGCGCCTGCGCGGACCGAAGCGATCCAGGCCGCGTTGACACGTTTCGCCACCGGCGGCCCGATCCATGACATCCACAATGTCCGCGTCCGCGACACGGAAGCCGGCGCGATCGTCAATTTCCATTGCCGCGCCGAGCCGTCGATGAGCGTCGCCAAGGTGCATGAGAACGTCGATGAGATTGAGCGCGCGTTACGCCGCGCCTTCCCGACCGTAAAGCGCGTCATCAGCCACGCCGAGCCGCCGCACGAGCACTGACGGCAAGACGTTCCCGTTTCGGACTCACTTGAGAGCTCCGAAGTCGCCCCGATTCTCCGTTGGACAAGATTTATTTCGCATTAACGAATCGTTGACTCTCGACAGGCCGCGAAAAGTGGATTCAAATCGCTGTGATTCGGAGAGACCGGGGAGTCCTTCCGATCAGCGTACAGAAAATTTTCCAAGGGGGCCTAACGCATGGCGCACGCTCACGCGGCGAGCGCTTGCGCGCAATCCGATTCGATCAAGGGATTGGCGCAATCGATCGCAAAACCTGCCTACCACAGGCTGCTGATAGCTGAGCCCGCGCTGCGCCGCGCCGTCCCCACCCTGATCATCGCTTTTCTGGTTACGATCTGCTTCGGCGCGCTGGTGCAGGTCATCGATCAAACCCGGCAGAAGCAGTCGGCGACCAAACGCGATCTCCTCGCCCTCGCCGATCTGCTCGCCGAACGTCTCGAGCATGTTGGCGTCGTCCGTCAGGATCGCCCCGCTTCCGTCGAGCGTCTGCAGAACCTGTTGCCCGGCCTGATTCCATCATGGGGCATTGCGGCCGGCCGTCATGTCATCATCACAGGCGCCGATCAGCGCATCCTTGCGCGCGTTCCGATCGAAACGGCGCCGGGCGAGACCAACCGGATTCTGGAAATCCTGAGCGCCGCACAACCGCTGACTATGCGCGGTGCCCCGCCCGCCGGTGTCACCGACATCGTTCTACCAAACGGCGGCGGCGCGCTCGCAACCCAGCGCATCGTCAGATCGCTGCCGGGCCAAGTTATCGTCATTCAGGAGAAGACAGATTCCCTGTGGCGCTCGGACACCGCATTGTCGATCACGCTGTCGGCCACGACCGGATTCGTGGTGCTGATTCTGGGTTTTGCGTTCCACTGGCAATCCACGCGCGCCCGCGAAGGCGATCTCATCAATGATGCCGTTCGCGGGCGGATCGATACCGCGCTCAATCGCGGGCGGTGTGGCCTGTGGGACTGGGACCTGTCGCGCGGGCGGATATTCTGGTCGCAATCGATGTTCACCATGCTGGGTCTGGAAAGCCGCAGCGACCTCCTCACCTTCGGCGAGGTCAATTCGCTGGTCAATTCCGACGATATCGACCTGTTCGCCATCGCTGACCAGCTGATCTCTGGGAAGATCAAAAACATCGACCAGAGCTTTCGGATGCAGCACAGCGGCGGACACTGGATTTGGCTGCGCGTGCGTTGCGAGCTCGGCCAAGGTGCGAGTGACGGCGGAGCCCATCTGATCGGGATCGCCGTCGATATCACGGAGCAAAAAAGCCTGGCGGAGCGCACCGTGGAAGCCGACATGCGGCTGCGCGACGCTATCGAGACCATTCCCGAAGCCTTCGTGCTATGGGACGCCGACGACCGTCTCGTCCTCTGCAATTC
>JBQCIZ010000700.1:0-2643 GCA_051953235.1 Nitrobacter sp.
GCCGCGCTGGCAATCACGTTGCTTGCACCCATGCCGCCCCTGATGTTCATGGGCGAGGAATGGGGCGCCACAACGCCCTTCCCGTTCTTCTGCGACTTCCACGGCGAACTTGCCGACGCGGTGCGGGCCGGACGACGGCGCGAATTTGCCGGTGCCTACGAGACATTCGGCGACGACGTTCCCGATCCCCTCGCCGCGTCCACATTCAAATCCGCCGTTCTGGCATGGCCCGACGAAGGCCAGACTCCTCTCCGTCTTGCATTCGTCAGGGATCTTTTGCGCATCCGTAGGATCGAACTTATGCCGCATCTGGCTGGATCGGCTTTTGCCGCCGCGGAACTGCGGCAGGACGATCGCCTGCTGATGGCGCGCTGGAGGCTGGGCAACGGAGCGCTGCTGCATTTGCGCGCCAACATCTCGGATCACGCCATTCCGAACGATGCCGCTCCCATGCCCGGCCGCTCGCTCTGGGGTGGTGCACTGGCGGCGCGCCTGCCAGCGTGGTCCGTGTTTTGGTCGATGGGAGAAGCCTGATGGCGCCAGGAATTCCCGGCTCGACCTATCGCGTGCAACTCACGTCGAACTTCACCTTTGACGATGCGGCAGGGATTGTGCCGTATCTCAGGACACTCGGCATCACACACCTCTATGCATCTCCGTTCATGAAGGCGCGCCGGGGCAGCACCCACGGCTATGACATTGTCGATCACAACGTGCTTAACCCTGAACTCGGCGGAGAGGACGGCTTCAACAGACTGAGCGCCACGCTGAAATCTCACGGCCTCGGCCTGATCCTTGATTTCGTTCCAAACCATATGGGGGTGCATTACGCCGACAATCGCTGGTGGCTGGACATGCTCGAATGGGGGCAGCGTTCGCCGTACGCAGAGTCCTTCGACATCGACTGGGACATGCTGCCGTTTCGCAAGAAGCCCGGCGTGCTGCTTCCAATTCTGGGATCGTCGTATGGTCAGGCGTTGACGCAGGGCGACATTCAATTGAAATATGACTCCTCGGACGGGAGTTTCTCCGCGTGGTATTTTGGGCATCGCCTGCCGATCGCGCCGGAGCGCTATAGCGACATCCTGCGGTCAGTTGCCGCGCAGACTCAACAAGGTCACACGGCTGCGGCAAAGGACCTGCTGGCGATCGCGGAGCACTATGCGGGTCCCAACAATCCCGGCCGCGACCGCGCCTCCGCACTCAAGCGCGAAATTGCCGCTGTAAAGGATGCGGCGACAGTGATCGATAGTGGACTCGATGCGTTCCGAGCCGGACCCGACAGGCCCACACAGACACAGGCATTGCATCACCTGCTCGAACGCCAGCATTACCGGCTGGCCCATTGGAAACTGGCGACGAGCGAGATCAACTATCGCCGCTTTTTCGACGTCAACGAGTTGGCCGGGCTCCGTGTCGAGGATCGCGATACGTTCGAGCGCATCCACGGCCTCGTGCGCAGGCTCATCGCTGAAGACAAGATTCAGGGTCTGCGGCTCGATCATATCGATGGGCTGCGCGATCCTGCGCAATACTGCCAGCGGCTTCGGCGATTGATTCACGATGCACAGGGCTCCCGCCGCCGCCCGTTCTATCTCCTGATCGAGAAAATTCTCGGCGAGCATGAAATGCTCCCCGCATTCGCCGGGGTTGCTGGAACCACAGGATACGAATGGCTGAATACCATAACCCACGTGCTTGCCGATCGAAGCGGTCTCGACATCCTGGACGAGACATGGCGTCAGGCCAGCGATGTATCGCCGGCTTTCGATCCGATTCTGAGCGCGGCCAAACGGCGTGTGCTGGACACCCTGCTCGCGAGTGAGTTTACGGTTTTGACCCGGCTGCTCGCGCGTATCGCCGCGGGCCATTATTCCACCCGCGACTATTCCGAGGACAGCCTCCGTCAAGCACTTGAATTGTTCGTTCTGCATTTTCCGGTCTATCGCACCTACGTCACAGCCGCTGGACCGACCGAAGGCGACCGGCAGCTCATCTCCGAGACGATCGCGAAGGCGCGAGAGGACTGGTTTGCCGCCGATGACGGCATCTTCGATTTCCTGCAGGATGCGCTGACACTCGACCTGCTGGCGCCGGGCCGCCCGGCGCACAGCCGCTCGCGCGTGCGCCGATTTGCCTTCAAGGTCCAGCAATTCACAGGGCCGACCATGGCCAAATCGCTCGAGGATACCGCCTTCTACCGCTATGACCGCCTGCTGGCCTTCAACGAAGTCGGCGGCGATCCGGCCGCGGCGGCCATCGATGTCGAAACATTCCACCACCTCCTGGATGAGCGTGCGCGGCGTTGGCCACACGGACTGACCGCCACCGCGACCCACGACACCAAACGCGGCGAAGATGCCCGCTGCCGAATCCTCGCACTGACCGAATTGCCGGGCGAGTGGGCAAGTATGGTCGGGCGATGGAAGACACTGAACGCGCAATTCATCTCCACGGCCAACGGCGTTCGCAGCCCGTCGGTAGCCGACGAATACATGCTGTATCAGGCATTGATTGGTGCACTCCCTCTCGACGGCATCACGCCGGAATTTGTCACGCGCATGCAGGGCTATGCCGAAAAGGCCTGCCGCGAAGCCAAACTGCAAACGAGCTGGCTCAATCCTGATACAGACTATGAAGCCG
>JBQCIZ010000701.1:0-3025 GCA_051953235.1 Nitrobacter sp.
CCGGATTCTCCCGCTTGAGAAGCGCGGCGAACTGGTCCATGCGCATCCCGATTTCCAGTTGGTGATTTCCTACAATCCCGGCTACCAGAGCGCGATCAAGGATCTGAAGGAATCCACCAAGCAGCGCTTCGCATCGATCGACTTCGGCTATCCCGACACGGTCATCGAAGCCGAGATCGTTCGCCGCGAGGCACGGATTGAATCCGATCTCGCATCGCTGCTGGTTGCGATCGGTCAGCGCAGCCGCCGGTTGAAGGGGCAGGGCCTCGATGAGGGCGCATCGACGCGGATGCTGATCAACGCAGGCCGTCTGGTCGGGCAGGGCATCGTGCTGGGTGAAGCCTGCGAGGCGTCGGTTGTCGTTCCCCTGACCGACGACGACGATGTTCGGCGGGTGCTTCGTGACGCGATCGAGGCCTGCGTGCCTCAGTAGGTGCTGTCTTGACTGCTGCGCAGGTTGCCTCGTTGTCCAGCTTCCGCTCAGAGCGGCGGTTGTCGGCGTTGCTCCACGGATATGAAGATCTGGATACGCCCTTCGCGGCGGCCGATCACGCAGTTGTCCGGATGGGATCGATCGATGACGTCGGCGCATGGCGTCGTGCGATGGTTGCCTTGCTTGAGGCCAATCTCGGCGCCGCGACCATGCGCACCATGTTCATGCTGTCCGAACGCTGGTCGTCGCATCCCCTCGCCGATCTCGTGACGATCGCCGAGGCGGTGCATCAGATCGGACGCGAGGCGGGCAGCTCTGCAACTCAGGCTATTCTGGAAATATTGCCGGCCTGCTTGATGCATGTGCCGCAATCGGCCGATCTTCGCCGGGTCTTTGCCGCGCTGACGCAACTTGCACGGCAGGCGCCGGAGTCCGTCGGCGTCGTCGCCGCACGACTGGGCAGCCTGTTGCAAAATCTCGACGCGGCGGGTTTCGAGCTCTGGTTGACCGGCGGACTGCGCACCTGCGGCGCGAATGTACGGCGGCGGCGAGCTTATTTCGCGCTGGACGATCCGCTGGCGTCCCTACCGGCCGAAAGCGATTTCGCCCGGCTCGAGCATCGTCTGTCCATGGGCCTTGCGGTCCTGTGGGATCGGCGCCCTTTGCTGCGCGCGGTGCCTGCGCGGCGCGCGACGCTGGTCGGCGGTGTGCTGGGACTGCCGCATCGCTTCGCCGGAGTTACGGAAGCGTCGGCCGACAGACTGTATTGGGCCTCGATGGCTCATGCCGGCGCGCACCTTGCCTTATCCACCCCACCGTTTCCCGTTGGCAGACTGAAGCCGCTGCAGGTCGTCCTCGTCTCCTTGGTCGAGGACGCGCGCATCGAGCATCTCGCGATCCAGGCCATGCCGGGACTGGCGCGTTTGTGGCGCCCCTATCACACGGCGCAGGCATCGGGACACGCGACCGCAGCGGATCTTCTTGCACGCCTGTCGCGCGCCTTGATCGACCCATCCTATACGGACGACCATGGATGGGTTGAAAAAGGGCGAGCCCTGTTCGCCGTAGCCGCGTCGCGCATGAACGATCCGGCGATCAGCCGCGAGATCGGAGGGCTGCTCGGCAATGACATCGGCCAGATGCGATTGCAGTTCAATCCGCGCACCTATGTGATCGAACCTGCTTACCGCGACGATAACATGGGACTGTGGGATTTCGGCGATCAGAACGGCGAACTGGTCGATGAGATCGATATCGGCGCGGAATCGGCGCGGGTCGAACGAAAGGAGGGCAGCGAAGGCAGGCCCGACAACCAGATCGACCCTGACAGTCCGCGTGCACGTCCGAAGAAGAGCATCGCGTCAGACGGCATTCTCGTCGCGCATTATCCCGAATGGGACTACGAGTTGGGGCGCGCGCGGCCGAACTGGGTGACGGTGCGGGAAAACGAACCCGACCTGCCGCGTACCCCGGTCGGCATGTCGGGGACGTCAGAGGCCGAAGCGGTGGCGCGCAGAGTGACTGCCATCGCGCGGGGCGCGGCGATCGGGCGCAGGATCCGCGAGAAGCGGCAACTTGAAGGCGAGATGCTGGATATCGATGCGAGCATCGCGGCGATGATAGAACGGCGCGGCAAGCAGCCGCCGGATATCCGGGTTTTCCAGCGGGAGATTCCGGGCCCGCGCGAACTGGCGCTTCTCCTCCTGCTCGATCTATCGCAGTCGACCGCCGACAAGGGCCGCGATGGGCGATCGGTCCTATCGGTAGAACAGGACGCGGCGGCGATTCTCGGCGCGGCCTTCGATGCCGCCGCCGATTCACTGGCGATCCATGGATTCAATTCCGACACGCGTGAGAAGGTACGATACGTTAAGTTCAAGGATTTCACCGAGCCGATGGATGCGGTGGTCGCTGCGCGTTTGCGTGCGATGACGAGCGCACATTCGACCCGCCTCGGCGCGGCCTTGCGCCATGCAGGCACGTATTTGCAGCGGCGGCGATCGTTTCGCCGTGTGCTGCTCGTGCTTACGGATGGCGAGCCGTCGGACATCGATGTTCAAGACCCGCGTTATCTGGTCGAGGACGCGCGGCAAGCGGTGCTTGCACTACGCCGGGCCGGAATCGACGTACTCGCTTTCGGACTCGGGCAGGGGTCCTTTCAGGCGCTGGACCGGGTCGTCGGCCACAAGCGATCGTTGCGGGTGCCGCGGATCGGCACCTTGCCGGAGCGCGTGATGCAACTCTATGCGCAGCTCAAGACATGAGACCGGCCGGTGCCGTCCCGGTTGATCAGGATGACAGGACGCCCTGATCCCGCAGCGCGCCGATATCCGTTTCGGAGAGTCCGAGAATCTCCGACAGCACACTTGTGTTGTCGGCGCCGAGCGATGCGACGGCCGGCCCGGCGGCGGTCGGCGTCGTGAACTGGAACGGTGCATTTGGAACGATGAACTCGCCCGCAGCGTCCTTGATCTTCGACAGGCTGCCGCGTTCGGCGAGCTGGGTATCTTTCATCGCATCGGCGACGGTGACAAAGCGCGAACAGGGCACACTGTTGGCATCCATGACGGCCTCGATCTCGGCGCTGCTGTG
>JBQCIZ010000702.1:0-2269 GCA_051953235.1 Nitrobacter sp.
CGCGCAGCCGTCCTTGCGCGGCTCGGAGCCGCCGGTCAGCGTGCCCTTGTCCCAGTCGATCCAGATCGCCTGTCCGCCACCGAGCGGCGCGACGATCTTGGTGGTCTCGTGGCCGATCTTCTTGAGGCCCTCGACGATCGCGGCCGGTACGCCGTCCTCGAGCTGATAGACGCCCTCGTAATGCAGGCCGCGCGGCTGATCCAGCGCCTCCTGCACATCCAGGCCGTAGTCGAGCATGTTGGTCAGTACGCGGGTCTGACCGACCGGCTGATACTGCCCGCCCATCACGCCGAAGCACATCTCGGCGCGCCCGTTCCTCGTGGTGAGGCTCGGGATGATCGTGTGCAGCGGCCGCTTGCCCGGCGCGATGCAATTGGGATGACCCGGCTGCACACGGAAGCCGGCACCACGATTCTGCAGCAGGATGCCGGTCTTGTCGGTAACCACGGCTGAGCCGAAGGAATGCGCGACCGAATTGATGAAGGAGCAGACGTTGCGGTCCTTGTCGATCACGCTGATGTAGACCGTCGAGGGGTTGATCGGCGGCGACACCTTCGGCAGTTCGAGCAGACCATCCATGCGGATCTTCTTCGCATAACCTTCCGCGAACTCCTTCGACAGGATTCGCTCGATGTCGACATCGACGTAGGCGGGGTCGCCAATGTCCTGCTCGCGCATCAGATAGGCGCAGCGCGCCGCCTCCGCCTCGAGGTGGAAGCGCTCGATGCTCACAGGCGCATATTTCGTCAGATCGAAATGGCTGAGGATGTTCAACATCACCAGCATGGTGATGCCCGGACCATTCGGGGGACACTGCCAGACATCGAGCCCCTTGTAGGTGGTACCGATCGGCACTGTGGTTTCGGTGGTGTGGGCCGCCAGATCGTCGAGCGTATGCAGGCCGCCATGGGCGCGCAGCGTCGCCACGATGTCCTCGGCGACCTCGCCCTTGTAGAAGCCGTCGCGGCCCTTCTGCGCGATGATGCGCAGCGTCTTGCCGAGTTCCGGCTGTTTCATCACATCGCCCGCAACCGGCGGCTTGCCGTTCGGCAGGAGATAGCGCGGCGCGTTGATGCCGGCCTTGAGTTTTTCGAAGCCGTTCTTCCAGTCGAAAGCGATGCGCGGCGCGACGATGTAGCCCTCTTCCGCCGCCTTGATCGCCGGCTGCAGCAACCTGTCGAGACCGAACTTGCCGTGATCGCGCAGGATCGTGGCCCACGCATCGATCGCGCCCGGCACTGACACCGAATGCACGCCGGTGGTCGGGATCGCATACATCTTGCGCTCCATGTACCACTCAGCCGTCGCCGCCTTCGGCGCGCGGCCGGAGCCGTTGTAGGAGACGATCTTGCCTTCACCTTTCGGCTGCACCAGCGCGAAGCAGTCGCCGCCGATGCCGGTGGACTGCGGCTCGATCACACCGAGCAGCGCGCAGGCTGCCACCGCCGCGTCGGCGGCGGTACCGCCATCCTTCAGAACCTCGATCGCGGTCAGCGCCGCCAGCGGATGCGAGGTCGCGACCATGCCGTTCAGAGCGTGAACCGTGGAGCGGCCGGCGAGATGAAAATTCCTCATGCCAAAGGGTCTCTCTTTGTCGTTTTTCTGCGGGCCGAACATCGGAACGGCGCGGCGTTTTCTTGGCATACCAAAGGCACCGGAGCAATGCGCGGTAGCGAATGGCACCTCCGATGTGGGGTCGTCCCCGCGCACGCGGGGACCCATAAACACCGGCGAGGGTTTCGCAGCGCAGCGCGGGCTGATAAACCCGCGCCATGTTCAAGGTCCCCGCTTTGTACCAATTTGCGCCGCTGCCGGATTTTCGCGAATTGCGCGAACCGCGGCGCGCGCTGTGCGCCGGGCTGGCTATCAGGGGCACCATCTTGCTCGCCCATGAGGGAATCAACGGCACCGTCGCCGGGACGGCCGATGCTATCGAGGCGCTGGTTCGGGAGTTGCGGGACGGGCCGCTGTTCGGCGGCCGGCTCGACAATCTCGAATTGAAATTCTCGCAGGCCTCCGTGAGGCCCTTCGCACGGCTGAAGGTACGGCTGAAAAAGGAGATCGTCACGCGTGGCGATCCCGCCGTCGATCCGACCCGCCCGGTCGGCACCTATGTCGACCCGCGGGACTGGAACGCGCTGATCGCGTCACCCGACACGCTTGTCATCGATACGCGCAACCAGTTCGAGGTGGCAATGGGCACTTTCGACGGCGCGGTCGATCCACAGCTTGCGAGCTTTGGCGAGTTCAAGGATTTTGTCGCAGAGCG
>JBQCIZ010000703.1:0-3713 GCA_051953235.1 Nitrobacter sp.
TTTCCTGCTCTGCTCCCTCTCCCCCGTTCTTCACGGGGAGAGGGTTGGGGTGAGGGGCCGAGCTATGCCGACCGTTGATGTCGTTTTGTAGTGCGAAGGTTGCCCCTCACCCGCTCGCAAGATGCGAGCGACCTCTCCCCGCGAGAGCGGGGCGAGGTAAAGAAATTACACCGCGCTCTTCAGCTTCGGCGCGAGGTCGGTCTTCTCCCAGGAGAAGCCGCCCTCGTTGTCGGGCTGGCGGCCGAAGTGGCCGTAAGCCGAGGTGCGCGCGTAGACCGGCTTGTTGAGATCGAGGTGCTTGCGGATGCCGCGCGGCGTGAGATCCATCGCCTCGGCGACGACGCGCTCGAGCGTATCCTCCGGCACCTTTCCGGTGCCGTGGGTGTCGATGTAGATCGACAGCGGCCGCGCCACGCCGATGGCGTAGGCGAGCTGCAGCGTGCAGCGGTCGGCGAGACCGGCCGCCACGATATTCTTGGCAAGATAGCGCGCAGCATAAGCCGCCGAGCGGTCGACCTTGGTCGGATCCTTGCCGGAGAACGCGCCGCCGCCGTGCGGTGCCGCGCCGCCGTAGGTATCGACGATGATCTTGCGGCCGGTCAGGCCGGAGTCACCATCGGGGCCGCCGATGAAGAATTTTCCGGTCGGATTGATGTGCCAGATGGTCTTGTCGGTGATCCATTCCTTGGGCAGCGCCGCGCGCACGTATGGCTCGACGCGATCGCGCACCTGATTGGAGCTCATGTCCTCGACGAGGTGCTGGTGCGACACCACGATCTCGCGCACGCCGACCGGCTTGCCGTTCTCGTACTGCACCGTGACCTGGCTCTTGGAGTCCGGACCCAGCACCTTCTCCTTGCCGGAATGGCGGGCTTCCGAAATCAGCCGCAGGATCTTGTGGGCGTAGAAGATCGGCGCCGGCATCAGCTCCGGCGTCTCGTTGCAGGCGTAGCCGAACATGATGCCCTGGTCGCCCGCGCCCTCTTCCTTGTTGGTGCCGGGCTGCAGCGCATCGACGCCCTGCGCGATGTCCGCCGACTGCGGATGCAGCAGGATCTCGATATCGCAGTTCTTCCAGTGAAAGCCGTCCTGCTCGTAGCCGATGTCCTTGATCGCCTCGCGCACGACGCTTTCGATCTGCTCGTTGGTGACCGAGGCCGGGCCGCGGGTCTCACCGGCGATGACGACCTTGTTGGTGGTGGCGAGCGTTTCGCAGGCGGCGCGGATCGCCCAGGGATCGATGCCCGCCTTCGGGCCTTCCCGGAAGAACAGATCGACGATCTCGTCCGAAATCCGGTCGCACACCTTGTCGGGATGCCCCTCGGACACCGACTCGCTCGTGAACAAATAAGATCCGCGCATCAATCGACCCTTCATCCGCCAGAGGTGGCGGTCCTTTCGTGCTGTTATTCCTGGAATGTCAGTCCCGGCGACGCGAGATGACGTAGGATTCGTCGTAGAACCAGAGGCCGTTATGCCTGCGCAAAACCTCTCTGGTGGCATCGAGATAACGGCCGCTTTGAGTCATCTCCGTCAACCGGTCATCTTCGACTTGGGCGACGTAAACCGCCGCGTTCCACGCTGCAAAGGCCGTCGAGGTTCCGATCAGTCCGGTGACCTCATTGGGCAGCGCTTCCATATCATAGCGAAAGATCGAACGATGGTCGGCGTATGCGTTGAAATTGAGGTCCCGCCCCGCCGAGCCAAGCTCGTATTTCACTGCGCGCAATAGCTCATGACGGCTCACCGCGAAAGGGTTTTCTCCGGGCCAGACCGCCTGGATGATCTCTAGTCCCGGGTCCTGTCCGTGAGAATGTATTCCTATCAAACGCCCTCCTGCCCGCAACCCCCGCGCCAGCGGCGCAATAATCCTCTTGGCCCTGAAATTCACGGAAGATTTTGCCCTGTAGGGCTGGGAGGCGATCACCAGGTCGAAATTGGCCTCGGCCCGCCCGGCCCGCGGAATCACCGAATCGAGCACGAACTGCTGATCCTCCCGGTACAGCACCAGCACGACCGGCCGCTCGTAGATCGGCATGCCCGTGACCGGGCTGACGCTGGCCCGCCAGTTCTCCTCCAGGAACGGCTGGAGGTCCCTGATCTGGGTCTCGAAGTCGCCGGAGGCGGTTCCACGCAACGCCACCTCACGCCAGACGAGGCCGGCGGCCGCCTGCGGCGACCGGGGCGCAAGCCACGGCGCCTCCGCGTAGTACATGTTGGTCAGCACCATGACGGTCGCCGGATGCTCGAACAGCCGGTCCGGCACCTTGTCCAGCGTCAGCTTGATATCCTCGAGGCTGAGTTCCTTGCCCGCGATGTAGAACGGCATGTGCGGAAAGCGCCCGTGCATGGAGCGCATCACCCGCGCCAGCACGGTGCCGTCGCCGACGCCGGCGTCGAACACCCGCAGCGCCGGCGGACGCGGATGGATGCTGCCGAACTCCAGCGCCACGCGGTCGGCGATGACCCGCTTCTCGCTGCAGGTATGGACGAACAGCAGATATTTCTGCCGGTTCTCGAAGAAGCGGAAATTGGCGCGGGGATCGCGCCGCTCGACCGGTTCGGGCGGACGGACCGGCGCCATGCCGTCGGGCGAGCCGGCCGCGATATAGGCCTCGATCCGGTTCAGCGTATCGATGGTGATGCGCTTGCCCTCGCGCAGCCGCGCCACCAGCTTGCCGTCGTTGACCGCACGCCGGCCGAAGGTCGATTCCGCCATGCCGGCGCGGCGGCAATAATCCGAAATCTGGCTGAGCAGTTCGTCGTTTGTCATGCAGGTTTGCTATGGGACTGACGGGTGGGCAGCAGGGATTGAGCCATCACTCCTAGCATCATCTGCCCACTATTAAAATCCGGGCCGTCTGCTAAGACGCGCCCTTAAAGCTGCCTCTGGACGGCCGCTGGCCGATAAGGTTCGTCGCATGCGCATCGCCATGATTGGCACGGGTTATGTGGGTCTGGTGTCCGGAGCCTGCTTTGCCGATTTCGGGCATCAGGTGACGTGCGTCGATCAGGATGCGGACAAGGTTGCCGCGCTTCGTCGCGGCGAAATCCCGATCTTCGAGCCGGGCCTCGACGCGCTGGTGGCGGCCAACGTGAAGGCGGCGCGGCTTTCATTCACGACCGACCTCGCAGGGCCGGTGGCGGACGCGGAAGCCGTGTTCATCGCGGTCGGTACACCGTCGCGGCGCGGCGACGGCCATGCGGACCTGAGCTATGTCTATGCGGCTGCGCGCGAGATCGGCGTGGCACTCAAGGATTTTACCGTCGTCATCACCAAATCGACCGTGCCGGTCGGGACCGGTGACGAGATCGAACGCGTGATCCGCGAGGTCAATCCGTCCGCGGACATCGCCGTTGCTTCCAATCCGGAATTCTTGCGCGAAGGCGCGGCGATCCGCGACTTCAAGTTTCCTGATCGCATCGTGATCGGCACCTCCGACGAGCGCGCACGAAAAGTGCTCGGCGACATCTACCGGCCGTTGTCGCTCAACCAGGCGCCGCTGATGTTCACCGCGCGCCGCACCGCCGAACTCATCAAGTACGCGGCGAACGCGTTCCTCGCGACCAAAATCACCTTCATCAACGAGATCGCCGACCTCGCCGAAAAGGTCGGTGCCGACATTCAGGAAGTCGCCCGCGGCATCGGCCTCGACAACCGCATCGGCACCAAGTTCCTGCACGCCGGTCCGGGCTATGGCGGCTCGTGTTTT
>JBQCIZ010000704.1:0-2742 GCA_051953235.1 Nitrobacter sp.
ACATCGACTTTGTGATGTGCACGCATCTGCATGTCGACCACGTCGGCTGGAATACGCGGCTGGAGAATGGCCGCTGGGTGCCGACATTTCCCAATGCGCGCTACATCTTCGGCAAGGGCGAGTTCGACTACTGGACCGCGCAGCACGCAAAGGCCGAGGTGCCGCCGTTCGCCGACAGCGTGCTTCCGGTGGTCGAGGCGAAGAAGGCCGAGATCGTCACCAACGATTATCAGATCGGCGATCACGTGCGGCTGCTGCCGACACCCGGCCATACGCCAGGACACGTCGCATTTGCGTTCGGCCGCGGCAAGGACGAGGCGGTATTCTCGGGCGACCTGATGCACTCCCCGCTGCAGACGCGTTACCCGGAACTGTCCGCCAAATTCGACGTCGATCAGGCGCAGGCCGCCACGACGCGGCGCAACTTCCTCGAGCGCTACTGCGACACCGATACGCTGTGCTGCACGGCGCATTTCCCGTCGCCGTCGACCGGAAAAATCCGCCGCTGGGGCGGCGGATTCCGCTGCACCTAGTCGAACAGACTTGGCGTGTGGTTGACGATCGCGCCCTCGATCGCGAGCATCTTCAGCTTGGTCGTGACGCCGCCATTGGCCGAAAATCCACCCGGCTTGCCGCCCGCGGCGAGCACGCGATGGCAGGGCACCACGATCGGACAGGGATTGCGCCCGAGCGCCTGCCCCACGTCGCGCGACAACTCCACGCCGCCGAGCCGCTTGGCGATGTCGCCATAGGTCATGGTCTTGCCCGGCGGAATGGTACGGGCGATCTCGTAGACACCGCGATGAAATTCCGGAACGTCGTCCAGATCAAGCACCACATCGGCCAGATCGTTCGGTTTGCCCTGAAGCAGTTCGATCATGCCGTCGATCGCAGCCCGCACGGCAGCAGGCGGCGGCGCTTCGGGAATCGCGCCATAGCGCTGATGAATGCGCGTGCGGGTCTTGGCCTCATCAGACATCGGCAACTGCACGGCGACAACGCCGCGTTCATGCCAGACGATGCCGCAGGCGCCGATCACGCTCTCGAACATCGCGAATTTGAGATCGTTCGTCGTCATGGGCCGCTCCATCGCTATTGCCCCATCTATCTATTCCTGACGCCAAATCTAGACTTGGAGAATCCTGCGATCCACCCGGTTTCCGGCCGAACTTGCCATCATGCACAGCCGCATGAAATGATCCGCCTCCCGCAAATACGAGCGAGTCAGCATGCAAACGCTTCACGTCAACGGCTATGACATGGCCTATCTCGATATCGGCAGCAGCGTGGCGCAAACACCGCCGCTGGTCTGCATCCACGGCTCGCTGTGCGACTTCCGCATCTGGTCGCCGGTGCTCGGACCGCTGACGCGCAAGCTGCGCGTGATCGCACCGAGCTTGCGGCATTTCTTTCCCGAGCACTGGGACGGCCGGAGCGACACCTACTCGATCGCGCAGCATGTCAAGGACGTGATCGGCTTCATTGAACAACTCAACGCCGGGCCTGTCGACCTGATGGGTCATTCGCGCGGCGGCCACATCTCTTTCCGGGTCGCGCAGCAGCGGCCCGACCTGCTGCGGCGGCTCGTGCTCGCCGAGCCCGGCGGCGAGGTGGATACCTCGCTGCATCCGGATGCGCCGAGCGGCCCCTCACCGCTCGCCGCGCGGATCGCGGCTTCCGCCGAGAAGATCGCGGCGGGCGATATCGACGGCGGGCTGATGTTCTTCATGGACGCGCTGGAAGGTCCGGGTGCCTGGAAGCGCATTCCCGCCACACCAAAACAGTTGCTGCGCGACAACGCCATGACCCTGATCGGCCAGACCCGCGACAAGCGGCCGCCGTTCAGCAAGGCGGACGCGCAGTCGATCAAAATACCGACGCTGTTCATCGGAGGAGCCAACACAAAGGGCATGCTGCCGATGGTGCTGCATGCGCTGGCCGCCAACGTCCCGGACGCGCGGACGGTGATGATCCCCAACACCACCCATCCGATGTTCGAACAGGCGCCGGTGGCCTATAGCGAGGCGGTGCTGGGCTTTCTCACGGCTTGATCCGAAGCCATTGCAAGGCGTCCTACCGTCTCCTATAAGAGACATATGGATACTTTAATAGACAAGACCGAAGCCCGCCTTGCTCAGCGGATCCGGCTGGAGCGGGAGGCCCGGAACTGGTCGCTGGCCGAACTGGCGGAGCGCTCCGGCGTCGCCAAGGCGACCATCAGCAAGATCGAGCGCGGCGACGTGAGCCCCACCGCGGTGATCCTGGTGCGCCTGTCGGCGGCGTTCGACCTGACCCTGGCCGGCCTTCTGGCGCGCGCGGAGGGCGCGGGCGATCGGGTCTCGCGCGCGGCCGATCAGCCGGTCTGGCACGACCCGGAAACCGGGTACATCCGCCGCCAGGTGTTCAGCCGACCCGATCATCCGATCGAGATCGTGCGGGTGGAAATGCCGCCGGGGCAACACGTCACCCTGCCCGCGTCGTCCTACGCCATGATCCGTCAGACCCTGCTGGTGCTCGAGGGCGCGCTTGTCATCACCGAGGGCGGCGAACGCCACGAACTCGGCACCGGCGACTGTCTCGGCTTCGGCCCGCCCGCCGACACGACCTTTGCCAACGAAAGCGGCGCGCCTTGCACCTATCTCGTGGCGCTGGCGCGGAGCTAGATCATGCCGGCGATTTCAATCAAACCGCTCGGCTCTTCGCCGCCCATTCGCGCCGCCCTGAGCGACCTCCTGATCGAGA
>JBQCIZ010000705.1:0-2517 GCA_051953235.1 Nitrobacter sp.
TGCATGGCGGCCAATGGGTCAACTGCGTTGCCACAACCTGCACCGGCGAAGCGCTCAGCATGGCCAAACGGCAGGCCGACCTCGATCGCGGCGTGGAACGCATGCTGGCGCTGTCGGGCACTTCGAACGACGTCACGTTCAAGGTCACGCGCGGCGTGACGCGGCCGGTGTGGGAGCCGGATGCGGGAACCATGGCGCTCTATGAAAAGGCGGTCGGTGTGGCGCGGCAGCTTGGCGTCGAATTGCCGCATGGCAGCGCGGGCGGCGGTTCCGACGGAAATTTCACCGGCGCCATGGGCATTCCGACCCTCGACGGTCTCGGCGTGCGCGGCGCCGACGCCCACACCCTGAACGAGCATATCGAAATCGACAGCCTCGCCGAGCGCGGCCGCCTGATGGCCGGGCTGCTGGCGACACTCGACTAAGTGCCAAATCAGGGTGCAGTGGCACGGGACTTGCTGAACTTGCCTTCGGACGTCGATCTGCGAAAGTGGGACTGATGACAGATTTTTGCAGCATGCCATCTCTTACCGCGGTCGTCCCCGCGAACGCGGGGACCCATAACCCTTGGCGTGACTTGTTATCAAAGGCATCTACTCCAGTGCCCAAACGAAGCGACGCAGCGTATGGGTCCCCGCGTTCGCGGGGACGACACGGCGGAGAGATCCGATGCTGGGCTATCTGATCCGCCGCATCCTCGCCGCCGTGCCTGTGATGGGCGTGGTGGCGCTGTTCGTCTTCCTGTTGCTGCGGCTGACGCCCGGCGATCCCGCCGCGATCATCGCCGGCGACACGGCAACGCCCGAGCAGATCGAACGCATCCGCATCTCGCTCGGCCTGAACGAGCCGCTGTATCTGCAATTCTTCACCTGGATCGGCCGCCTGCTGCATGGCGACCTCGGCGTGTCGCTCATTTCTAACGTGCCGGTGTTGAAGCTGATCGGACAGCGCGTCGAGCCCACCATCTGCATCGCCCTGTCGACCATTATTCTCTCCATCCTGATCGCGGTTCCGCTCGGTGTGATTGCAGCGTGGAAACACGGCACCTGGATCGACCGCTTCGTCATGGGCCTGTCGGTGATCGGATTCTCGGTGCCGGTGTTCGTGATCGGCTACGTGCTGGTGCAGATTTTCGCCATCGACCTGCAGTGGCTGCCGGTGCAGGGCTTCCGGCCGATTCACCGCGGCATCATGCCGTTCCTCGAGCGCATCACGCTGCCGACGCTGACGTTGTCGTTCATCTATGTCGCGCTGATCGCGCGCATGACGCGTGCGGCGATGCTCGACGTGCTCGGCGAGGATTATGTGCGCACCGCCCGCGCCAAGGGCATCACCGAGCGCAGCGTGCTGCTGCGCCATGCGCTGCGCAACGCCGCCGTCCCCGTCATCACCGTGATCGGCACCGGCTTTGCGCTGCTGATCTCCGGCGTCGTGGTCACCGAAAGCGTGTTTAACCTGCCGGGCATCGGCCGCCTCACTGTCGACGCGGTGCTGGCCCGCGATTATCCGGTGATCCAGGCGATGATCCTGTTGACGTCGGCGATCTATGTCGGGGTCAATCTGCTGATCGATCTCGCCTACACCCTGCTCGATCCCCGCATTCGGTATTGAGGCAAGACACCGATGGCGATCGAGACCCTCCCCGAATCCTCGCTTCCCGTGACGCGGCCGCTGCGGCCGGGACTCGGCTTCCTGACTGCGACGCCGATCATCGCCGGCGCGACCATCTGCCTGGCGCTCGTCATAGCATCCGCCATCTTCGCACCATGGCTGACCTCGCATGATCCCCAACTGCTCGCGCCGGCGGTACGGCTGAAGCCGGCCAGCGCGCAGTTCATCCTTGGCACCGATGCCTATGGCCGCGACGTGCTGGCGCGCATTCTCTACGGTGGACGCGTCTCGCTCCTGATCGGGCTTGGTGCGGCGATCTTCAGCGTCGCCATCGGCCTTGTGATCGGGCTCGTCTCCGGCTTCTTCAAATGGATCGATGCCGTGCTGATGCGGATCATGGACGGCCTGATGGCTATTCCCAGCATCCTGCTCGCCATCGCCGTGGTCGCGCTGTCCGGCGCCAGCCTGTGGACGGTGCTGGTCGCGATCACGATTCCGGAAATCCCGCGCGCCGCGCGGCTGGTGCGCTCCGTCGTGCTGTCCGCGCGCGAGGAGCCGTATGTCGAGGCCGCGATTTCGGTCGGCTCCAGCCTGCCGAAAATCATGTGGCGGCATCTGATGCCGAACACGGTCGCGCCGCTGATCGTTCAGGGCACCTATGTCTGCGCCTCCGCGATCCTGACCGAAGCGATCCTGTCGTTCCTAGGCGCCGGCATCAGCCCGGAGACGCCGACCTGGGGCAACATCATGGCCGAGGGCCGTGCCTACTTCCAGATCAAGCCGTCGCTGATCTTCTGGCCGGGCCTGATCCTCTCGATCACGATTCTGAGCGTCAACCTGATCGGCGATGCCGCGCGCGACGCGCTCGATCCCCGCATGAAACAGCGGGAGGCCGGCAAGTGAGCG
>JBQCIZ010000706.1:0-2006 GCA_051953235.1 Nitrobacter sp.
GGCTGATTCCGCGCCTTAGCGGATATTGCAGCTCGTCTGGGTGATCCGCGGCTTCGCGCAGAACAGAAACCGGCCACCGTCGAACAGCGAATACTGCCGCGAGCCGCCCTTGAGGCGCGTGTTGATCGCCGCCTTGCAGCCGGCCTTCGAGGCCGTGATGTCGACCGTGAACTCGTTGTTCGGCAGCGACCAGATCATGCGCAGGCGATTGGATCCCGCCACCCGCAACTGTGCTGTTCCGCCGGGTGCCTCGGTCGGCCGCCCGCCCAAACTGGCATCGAAGCGCATGGTGTTGGTCGACGTGCCGGTGATCGACATGTCCAGCGACGCCTTGCGGTTGCCGTAGAGCACCCCGCTGCCGCGACCGCTGAAGGGAAAGTTGTTGACCTTAAGCGGCTGGTCGCAATCGACGCGGCCCGTGAAGTCGAAACTGATGCGCAGGCCATCCGCTTGGGCAAAGGCGGCAGGACCGCTCAGGGCCACGGCAAGACCAGTGAGAACAAAAGCAGCGCAACTCTGAAATCGGCTCAAAATCATCCCCTCCCCCTCACGAATTCGTCGGTTGCATGCCCGGTAAAATCCCCGCATGGAACCGCGTCCCACCTGCGTCCCGGCGCATTCCAAGAACAACAGGGAGTTTTCGATGCTCAAATTCTATTTTAACGGCGCGCCGAACCCGAACAAGGTCGCGCTGTTTCTGGAAGAATCCGGTCTGCCCTGCGAACTCGTGCCTGTCGACACCCGAAAGGGTGAGCAGTTCAAACCGGACTTCCTGAAAGTGAACCCGAACGGCAAGGTGCCGGCGATCGACGACGACGGCGTTTTCGTATTCGACAGCAATGCGATCCTGCTCTACCTCGGCGAGAAGACCGGCAAGTTCATGCCGGCGAACACGCCGGCCAATCGCGCTGCCACGCTGTCGTGGCTGATGTTCATCGCGACCGGACTCGGGCCGTATTCCGGTCAGGCCGTCCATTTCAAGCACGCCGCGCCCAAGGGCCTGGACTATGCCCACAACCGTTACCAGTACGAGGCTCACCGCCACTACAAGATCCTCGACGATCACCTGGCCAAGAGCAAATACATGGTGGGCGACACCTACACGATTGTCGACATGGCATTCTGGGGCTGGGCGCGCATGGCGCCGTTCGTGCTCGGCGACGACGTGTTCACCAAGTATCCGAACGTGAAGCGGCTGCTCGATGAAATCTCGGCGCGTCCGGCCGCGGCACGGGCGATCGCGCTGAAGGACAAGTTCACCTTCAAGGCCGACATGGACGACGAAGCCAGGAACATCATGTTCGGCCATCTCAAGACCAAGGTCGCGTGAGCTTTACGTTCGACTCTCCTCTGCTAAATGGATCAACATCACACGCCGCGGGCTTGTCCCGCGGCGTGTGCTTATCGGGATGTCAGGCATTCGCCGTTTTGGGACTGACCACCAACGGCGCTGAACCGTAATCCAGAAGCGCGGCGCGCCACGGCTTGAGCACCGCCAGCGCCAGCAACGCCGTCAGGACATCCATCGCGATGATGAGGCTGAACACCGGCACCCAGCTTCCAGCGGCGCCGTAGATCATCGCGGCCACCGGGCCGCCGAGCACCGAACCCACACCCTGCGCCATATAGAGGAAGCCGTAGTTAGTGGTTGCGTGCTTGGTTCCGAACGTGTCGGTGAGCGTTGAGGGAAACAGCGAGAAGATTTCACCCCATCCAAAAAACACCACCGCCGACAGCACAACAAAGGCCATTGCGTTATCGCGCATCAACAGCATCACGGTCACCGCCGCTGCCTCGAGCAGAAAAGCCAGGCCCATGGTGTTCTCTCGGCCGATCCTGTCGGAGACCCAGCCGAAGAACGGCCGCGTCAGCCCGTTGGTGATGCGGTCGACGGTCAGCGCCAACGGCAATGCCGCCGTCCCCCAGATCACGATGTTGGCGACGCCGAAATCGCGCGCGAAATTGGCGAATTGCGAAATCACCATCAGGCCGCCCGTCGACATCAT
>JBQCIZ010000707.1:0-2933 GCA_051953235.1 Nitrobacter sp.
GGCTGCGCAACGGCTGCCGAACCATATGACGCAACCAGCGCAATGGCTGCGACGAGCATCCCCAACGATTTGCGCATGACCTGATACCTCCCTGACCATCTTTTTGTAACCGGTTGACCGGTGTATTCGCGAAGTCTTCGCCCCCCGCTATCCGACCTTCAATGCGATCGCCTGCCTGAGCGCAGCAATCACGCCGCCGATATGTTGCCGCATCGCCACTTCCGCGCCCCGCGGGTCACCGGCGCATATGGCGGTCACGATTGCGGCGTGTTCCTGAACCGAAGCCTTGGCGCGGCCCGGCAAGAGGATCGCGCGATATTGCTGGCGCACGATTTGCGACCTGAGCATCTCCAGCAGACGCATCACGGTCGTATTCCCTGCAATGCGCTGGATTTCCGCATGGAGCCGGCCGTTCAAGGTGGAGATCGCGAGATAATCGGCGCTCGCATGAGCCTTTCGCATATCTGCGATAATGGCGCGCAGAATGGCATAGTCCGTCTTCGATGCTCGTTCCGCCGCCTGACGTGCAACAAGCGCTTCAAGCGATTGCCGCGCCTCGGCAATTTCGATGGCCTCGGCATCGGACACCAGGCGGACGCGCGCACCGCGGTTGCGTTCGCGAACAACCAATCCCTCCTGCTCCAGCATCGCCAGAGCCATGCGGACATTGGCGCGATTGACGCCCAATGCCTCGGCAAGATCTGTTTCGATCAGCCGCTCGTTCGGCATGAAGCGGCCGCCCGTGATCCATTCGCGCAGCCGCGCGGCTGCGTCCTGCCTGCCGTGCTGTTCTGGAGCGTTCGCTTTCATTGAAACCGGTCGCTTGGAGACGCCGCCCGCACATTACCGGAGCGGCGCCCTGGTGGTGACAGGATTGTTGACAATCCTGTCGATCCCGTCAAGTTTCGGCGCGAGCGCGGCGGTCGGGCTTTCGCAGACAGATATCTCGCCGCCGATCCAGACGACGACGGAGACCGCGATGGCGAACGCCGAGGAACACAAGCCTCCAGCCCGGGCTTGGCATGAGATCGTCCTGCAAACCCTTAAAAGCAACGACATCCGGCTCGTGCCTTATGTGCCCGATCGCGTGCTGACGACGCTCATCAAGAACATTCACGCCGATCCGTTCTTCACGGCCTTTCCGACAGCGCGGGAGGAGGAAGCGGTCGGCATCGTTTCGGGCGCCTGGATGGGCGGCAAGCGCGGCGCGGTCCTGATGCAGACCAGCGGCTTCGCGACGCTGCCGAATGTCCTCGCGTCGCTGGCGCTTCCCTATCAAATTCCGCTCATCATGTTTGTGTCGGAGCGCGGAACCCTCGGCGAGTTCAACTACGGCCAATCGCTGGTCTGCCGCACCATGCGGCCCGTGCTCGATTCGCTTGCCATCGAACACCACACGATGACCCGCCTGGATGAAATGGAATTCATCGTGGATCGCTCCATCAAGCAGGCCATCGCCACGCAGGCGCCGGTCGCGCTCATCCTGTCGCCGCTTCTGACCGGCGGCAAAGTATTCACCGCGTGAGGATCGTATCATGAATAACATCCCCACCGCGCCAACTCGCAACACCAAGGTGATGAACCGCTTCGACCTCACAAAGCGGCTCGTTGCGAGACTGAAGAACGAGGAAGCCGTGATCGGCGGCATCGGCAACACCAATTTCGATCTCTGGACCGCCGGCCATCGGCCGCAGAATTTCTACATGCTCGGCAGCATGGGGCTCGCCTTCCCGATCGCGCTTGGCGCGGCGCTCGCGCAGCCGGCGCGGCGTATATTCGCGATCGAGGGCGACGGGTCGCTCCTGATGCAACTGGGCTGCCTCACGACCATCGCATCGCTCGCACCGAAGAACCTGACCATGATCGTGATGGATAACGGCATGTACCAGATCACCGGCGCACAGCCGACGCCAGCGGCGGCGGTGTCGGATATCGTTGCGATCGCGGCGGGGTGCGGTCTCGGCCAGAGCACATGGGCGGCCGACGAGGACGATTTCGAGCGGCTGATCGATGATGCACTGGTGAACGGAGGCCCGACATTCATTGCCGTCCGGATCGACGACAAGCCCGGAGCCGGAACAACGGATCGCGACCCGGTCCAGATTCGTCAGCGCTTCATGCTTGGCCTTGGGGTTCGCAAGCAGATTTGAAGCGGTACGCAGGCCGCCCGGCCTTTGCGTGATGGAAAATCGTGCTATGCGGCAGCAATGAAGATTTTGCTCCGCCTCGGCGCGGCCGCCCTGATCGCGGCGGTGGTGTTCGCCACCCTTGGTCCGCCGCGCTATCGCCCCCACTCTCCGCTCGGTCAGGACGGCGAGCACGCGCTCGCCTTCGTTCTGGTCGGTTTGGCCGTCGGCCTGGCGTTTACGCGGCGCAAGCTGCTTGTCGCGGCGGTGTCTGTCGTCCTGATCGGCCTGCTCGAGATCATGCAACTGTGGGCGCCAGGCCGCCACGCGCGGCTTGAGGATTTTGTGGTCGATGCCGTGACGGCTTGCGTCGGACTCGCCGGGGCTGCAGTGCTCGGCTGGCTCGCCGCACGGTGGCGCGGATCAGCGCCTCAATAAATCATTCGTTTTCGCGCGCAAAAATGCCGCCCGGCAAACCGGGCGGCATCTCAATATTCGACTCGATTGGAGCGGCTATCCTCAGAGCAGGCCCGCTCCACGCGCCCACTTGTATTTGGCCGCAAGAACCTCAACCGGGATTTCGGTGGAATAAGCGTAAGCCGGAATACCGTTCTGGTAGAGGTATTCGGCCGCCTCTTCCACCTCGATGTCGCCGGCGAGCGAGGCCACCATCGGCTTCTCGATGCCCTTGGCTTTCATCTCGTTCTTCACCTCGACCATGTTCTTCGCGAACACCATCGGCGGCGTGACGATGGTGTGCCAATAGCCGAGGATCAGCGAGTGAATGCGATCGTCGGTGAGACCGAG
>JBQCIZ010000708.1:0-6643 GCA_051953235.1 Nitrobacter sp.
GCGAAGCGGGCTTCGCTGCAGTCATCGTCTACCCTTCCAGATAGTAAGCCTCCCGTTGGGGGGAGGTGTCCCACTGGCGGAGATATGGGAAACGCCCGTTGCCGTCAAGAACCTTCCGGCGCTTCCGGCGCGATGGAGGACTCGTCTGCCGATACCGGCGCAGCGTCGTCCGCGAGCGGTTGATCCAGAAGCTCCGCGGCTTCCACCACGAGCTTCGCAGCGCGGCGACGGCTTGCAACCTTGAGAACGCTTTGCTCTTCGGCCTGCACCACATAATCGTTGCCGACCTTGACGATCGTGTAATTTTTCATACGGGATTCCAAATACCTGCCGAGACAAATTACGCCAAGGAATGCGATCCGGTTCGCAAAATATATTTGCGGCACGCCTGTTAGTTTATCGCCCGTTAAGCGGAACGAACATCGGAGCCACTTCCGCAATCATTGCAAGACACGAATGCACCGAACGGCAAATCGTCGCTGCCGCTCGGTGCATTCAATTTTTCGGCCGTTGCAGACTGTGCGATCACAACACCGCGATGCGAGACCAATTCCGGGCACCCGCGCCAAAGTTGAGAAGATGCTCGAGCTTCAATCGAACACTACTTGCCGATGCGGCCGGGATAGCCGGGCGCATTCGGGTCGTCACCCGGCAGGCCGCTCGGCGATGTGCCGGTGCCGATATGTCCGGGCGTGGATGTGTTCGGCGCGCCGGGCACGGCGTTGGGACTGCTGTTGAGGCCGCTGCCCGCGCCTGTCGTCGTGCCCGGCGTGCTGTTCAGGCCAGAGCCGGTGGCTGTCGTGGACGAACCGCCGGGCGCCGACTGAATGCCTGCGGAACCGGAGTTCTGGCTGTTCACGGAGCCGGCGCTCGGCATGCCGGCGCCGCCTGCGGCGCCGGCGCCGGCGGCATTGGCGGCGGTGAAGGCCAGCGAACCGATGAACGTCGCGGCCACGAGAGCAGAAAGAGTCATTCGGGATTGCATAGATCGCTCCATCGTTGGTGTCTCGGCACCAACGGGCGGCGTCAGAAGCCGTTCCGGTTCCCTGAAACCAAAGCAAACTCACGATCCGGAGACCTCAGGGAACGCATATTAAAAGCGCAGCGTCATCCCGACGTGACTCGCTGCGAATCCGAGCCGCGCATAGAAGCGCTGCGCATCGACGCGGGTCTGATGGGTCAGCAATTCGACGAGAACGCATCCCTTGCCGCGCGCCTCGGCTACCGCCCATTGCACGAGTTGCTCGCCGATGCCGCGGCTTCGGCAGTGCGAGGCCACGCGAACATCCTCGATCAGGCCGCGCGAGGCACCCTGCGAGCTGATGCCCGGCAGGATGCAGAGTTGCAGGCAACCGATCACCGCGCCGTCCCTGTCCTCCGCGACCACGAGCTGGATATTGCGATCAGCGGCGATGGCATCGAACGCACGGAAGTACGACTCCGGCAGCGGCTCTTGCAGGCGCTCGCGCGCCTTGCCGAGATGATCGTCGGCAAGCATCCCGACGATCGTACGGACATCGTCGCGGCGCGCAGGCCGGATCGTGATGTTTGCAATGCTGCTCATGACCGGTTCCGTGGTGTCAGTTCAGGGAAGGCAGGTTCAGTGCGCGTTCCGATGCACCGATCCAGTGCCGGATCGATTCGTATGAGGAGAGATCGAAGCCGCCCTCATGCGCCAGCCGCGTATAGGCCAGCAGCGCAACATCGGCGAGCGAGATTGTATCGCTCACCAAGAACGGCGTCGCCGCGAGTTGCTGCTCCATGCGCGCCAACGCGGCATGACCGCGCTTCACCTTGTCCGGATCGAGATCAGCGGCGGGTTTGCCGAGATAGACCATCTGGAAACGGCATACCGCGATATAGGGCTCGTGGCTGTATTGCTCCCAGAACAGCCATTCATCCATTTTGGCGGCGAGAAACGAATCGGCCGGGATCAGATCGCTGCCCCGCGCGAGATAGCGGATGATGGCGTTGGATTGCGCGAGCGTGCGGCCGTCGTCGAATTCGATAACCGGCACCTGCCCTGCGCCGTTCCTGGCGAGAAACTGCGGCGTGCGGGTTTCGCCCTTCATGGTGTCGACGGCGATCCAGTCGTAGGACAGCGCGAGGCGATCGCACACCCACTTCACCTTCAGACAATTGCCCGAATTGAGATCGCCAAAGATCTTCATGTCTGCCGCCCCGATGATGGCAGCAGCGCATCAGCCGAAGGCGCGCCTGTCAACAGCAGCCGCGCGACGGCGTGCCACATCAGAACTTGTAGCCGAGCCCCACATGCACCGTGTTGACATCGGTATCGACCGACGACGTGAAGCGCGCATATTGATATTCGGCCCGGAGGAACAGGCCTGCGATCAGCATGACGTCGACACCCACGCCGGCCGTATAGCCGTACAGCAGATGGCTGTGCTGGACGTCGGTGGCGCTCAGGTCGAACGGCACATTCTGGAAACCGGGCGCTGCGGCGGCGTTCACTTGCGTTCCGTAGATATGCGCCGTCCTGATAATATCGGCCTGACCGAGCGCCACGCCGCCGAATAGATACGGCAGGAACGAGCCGATGGCGTAGCCGGCGCGAAGACGCAGCGTTCCCATGTCGGAAAGCGCCACCGTTCCGGTGCCCGCGTAGGTGACGCCGTCGGTATAGCCGTTGCTGTCGGTGAAGAAGCGGCTCATGCTGTCGGTCTGCGAGCCGCCGAATTTGCCGTGCATGTAGCTCGCTTCGACGCCGAGCACGACATCGTCCCACTGGCTGTTGTAGCCGATGAAGGCGCCCCACCCGTCGCCGCGGTTCGATGTCTTGCTGCCGATCGGCCAGCTCGAGACGCTGCCCGAATTCTCGATCGCGGTATTGGTGAGCAGCTTGGCTGCGATGCTTCTGGTCGCGCCCGTGAAATTCATGTCGGACTCGCCAACGCCGGCCTGACCGCCGATGTAGTAGCCCTGCCACATCGGCCGCGCCGAACTCACGCCCTCGGGAAGCGACCCGCGCAAAATCGGCAGGTCCGGCATATCGGCTGCGTAAGCGCTCTGCGCCGCTCCGATGATCATTGCCACCAACAGAAGTCTACGCATCGCAACGCTCCATCGACACAACTTGGCCACACGGCGATCATCGCCTGTTAACCTTAACCAATGGTTGTCGCAGCACGCGCGGGCACGATCTTTTCGCTTGCGGGCCGCGTGCGCAGACCGATCACTGGCGCCCTCCGCAAAACAAAACGGCGCGGGACAATCCCGCGCCGTTAACAATCGTTAAGAAGCGAAAGCGCTCAGCCCTTGGTGACGATCGGCGGCGGAGGCGGAGGCGGCACCTCGCAGCAGGTCCAGCGCAACCCGATCTTGACGTCTTGCGAGGTCAGATCACGATATTCGAACGAGGACGGACCGGCGTTGGTGCCGTCATACGACGAACCGAAACCGTGCACGGCCTTGCCCATATCGAGATAGCGATAGGCAAGTTCGACCGTGAGGTTGTTAGTGACCTTGTAGGCGAGACCTGCGTGCAGGGCCCACGCCAGGTTGGTCGTCGAAGCGCCCGACGCGAAGTACGAACCCGGCACGCCATTGGCAAGGCCGGTATCCTGGAAGCCCGAGGTCGTCACATGCGCCGCACCGATACCGGCGCCGATGAACGGCGTGACGCACCACCACGTCCCAAGATCGGCGTAGGCGTTGACCAACCCGACCCAGCTCGAATAGCCGCCCGAATAAGCGTCAGAGAGGAAGCCGCCCGGATTAAAGGTAACGAAGTCGGTTCCGCTGAAGTTCACCCTGGAGCGATACTCACCCGTGATATCGGCACGGAACCAGTTGTTGAACTGATAGCCGACGCCGATGCCGTACGAGGTTCCGCCGCTAAAGTTGTGTCCGAGGTGCTGCAACGACGCAGTGGCAGGCAACGTGTCATAAAGATTGTTGTGAAGCTTGCCGCTGCTGGCATTGAGGCCGATGTCGCCGCGCAGATACCAGCCGCCGAAATCCTCGACCGGCGGGGGCGCGTAATATTGCGGCGGCGGCGCCATGGGAAGATCCGCGGCAAGCGCCGCGCCTGAAAACAGCGATGCCGCTCCCGCAGCGAGCAATAGGCTAACTCTACGCATTGGCTTCGTCCTTTTGTCCGGTGAGGCAGACGACGGAGGCCCCACGCTCGAAACTCACGGACGGACGATGGCACCAAATGCTTAAGCGGCACTTAACCCTAATTTTTAAGGTTGATAATCGGTGACGATTTTTCACCAGTTCGTACGGACGCGCCGCGTCCGTGCCACACTTGCTAACATTTCGTTGACGGGCGCCCTTCGTTCGCAGACGCGAACGGCAGATCAGCCGTGGGCCACCTTGGGCAGCCGCGGCAGGAAAATCGCCAGCAGACCGATCGCCGGCAGGAACGAGCAGACCTGATAGACGAACGCGATGCCGGTGTGGTCCGCGACCTTGCCGAGCGCCGCGGCCCCGAGGCCGCCGATGCCGAAAGCGACGCCGAAGAACACGCCGGAGATCATGCCGAAACGATGCGGCATCAGTTCCTGCGCGAACACGATGATCGACGATGTCGCCGACGAGATGATGAGACCGATGAAGACGGTCAGCACCGCGCTGGCGAACAGTCCCGCATAAGGCAGCGCCAGCGTGAACGGCAGGGCACCGAGAATGGAAAACCAGATAACGTATTTGCGGCCGAAGCGATCGCCGATCGGGCCGCCGAAGAAAGCGCCGACCGCATTCGAGGCAAGGAAGATGAACAGATAGAGCTGAGCGGCCTGTGTCGAGACCCCGAACTTGTCCATCAGATAGAAGATGTAATAGCTCGACAGGCTGGAAACGTAGAGCTGCTTCGAGAACAGCAGCGCGACGAGGACGATCAGCGAGACCATGACGCGGCGCGAATTCGGCGCATCCGGATGCGGCTTCGGTGCGGCAAATTTCTTCTGCGCGATCTGCGGGCGATACCACAGCCCGATCCGCCACAGCGTCAGGATCGCAAGCGCCGCGATCAGCGAGAACCACGCGATGCTCGGCTGGCCGAACGGCACGACGATCAGCGCGGCGAGCACCGGCCCCATCGCCGTGCCAAAACTGCCGCCGAGCTGGAACACCGACTGCGCGAAGCCGTAGCGGCCGCCGGATGCCAGCCGCGCGATGCGCGACGACTCTGGATGAAACACCGCTGAGCCAAGCCCCACCAGCGCCGCCGCGATCAGGATGATGCCGTAGTGATGCGCGATGCTGAGCAGCAGCAGCCCGAAGAAGGTGAATCCCATGCCGATCGCGAGCGAGAACGGTTGCGCCTTCTTGTCGGTGACGTGCCCGACCACAGGCTGCAGCAGCGACGCCGTGAACTGGAAAGCCAGCGTGATCATGCCGATCTGGGCGAAATCGAGCGCGTAGTTGTCCTTCAGGATCGGATAGACCGATGAGATGAGGGACTGCATGGTGTCGTTGAGGAAGTGCGAGAAGCTGATGCCAGCGAGCACGATATAGGCCGGCCCGGCGGACGCCGCCGGCCTCGCGACGTTCACGTCGGGCACGATCACCGGCGCGGCCAGTGCTTCTTCGGAAACGACGACGGGCTTGTTCACGGGCAATCCGGATTCGATGCGCAATGCTTTGGTGTTACGCCGCGAATCCCGAGCCGACCAGCACCATTCAACGATGGCAGGGATGCGGCATCTGTATGCTCCCTCTTCCCGCTCCCGCGGAAAAAAGAAGTGAAGCGTCCCGAACGCGGGTTTGGCTCTACGCGGATTTACGCTGCTGCGACCGTCGCGTGGCCGAGCGCCGATACGATAGTATCGACGATCTCCTCGACCAGAATGCGGTCGTCGCCCTCGCCCATCACGCGGATGACGGGCTCGGTGCCGGAGGAACGCACCAGCAGGCGGCCGTGGCCGTTGAGGCGTTTCTCCGCCGCGGTGATCGCCGACTTGACTTCGGCGTGGTCCAGCGGCTTGCCGCTGCGATAGCGGAAGTTCTTCAGGACCTGCGGCAGCGGCTCGAACTTGTGGCAGACTTCCGAAACCGGACGGCCGAGCTTCTGCACCACCGCGAGCACCTGCAGCGCCGAGACGAATCCGTCGCCGGTGGTCGCGTAGTCCGAGAGAATGATGTGGCCCGACTGCTCGCCGCCGAGGTTGTAGCCGCGCTTCAGCATCTGCTCGAGCACATAGCGGTCGCCGACCGGCGTGCGCACCAGCGACAGATCCTGTTCTTTCAGGAAACGCTCGAGGCCGAGATTCGACATCACGGTCGCGACGATGCCCGGCTTGGTCAGCCGCCCGTCTTCCTTCCAGCTCTGCGCGATCACGGCGAGAAGCTGGTCGCCGTCGACCACATGGCCGCGCTCGTCGACGATGATCAGGCGGTCGGCGTCGCCATCGAGCGCAATGCCGATATCGGCGCGCATCTCGCGGACCTTGCGGCTCAACGCCTCCGGCGCGGTCGAGCCGCACTCCTTGTTGATGTTGAAGCCATCGGGCTCGACGCCGATCGGAATGACGTCGGCGCCCAGCTCCCACAGCGCTTCCGGTACGACCTTGTAGGCGGCACCGTTGGCGCAATCGATCACGACGCGCAGGCCATCGAGGCTGAGCTCGCGCGGCAGCGTGCGCTTGGCGAATTCGATGTAGCGATCATGCACGCC
>JBQCIZ010000709.1:0-9288 GCA_051953235.1 Nitrobacter sp.
CCTCAACCACGCGCGTGACCTGATCGAGGGCGACGCTCATGATCGCGCTCCCGCTTCCCTCGCCGGACGCCCGGCTTGCGGCCGTTGCGCGGCGAGCCATTCGTCGAGCGCCGCGATCTCCGCCGCCGACAGCCGCAAGCCCAGCTTGGAGCGACGCCAGACGATATCGTCCGCGGTGCAGGCCCACTCATTCGCCATCAGGTAGCGCACTTCGCTCTCGGTAAGCGTCGCGCCGAAATTGCGTCCGAGATCGGCCATGGATTTCGCCGTGCCCAGGGTTTTCGCCGCGCGGGTGCCATAGGCATGCGCGAGCCGCGTCGCATGAACCGGTGTCAGGAACGGATAGTCGCGCAGCAATTCCGCCGTCAGCGCCGCGACCGCCGACACATCCATGTCGCCGCCGGGCAGCGGCGCCTTCGCGGTCCAGCCTTCGCCCGCCCTGATGCCCTTCAGATAGGGCGACAGCTTTTCCAGCGCCTCTTCGGCGAGCCGGCGATAGGTCGTGATCTTGCCGCCGTAGATCGACAGCAGCGGTGCGCCGCCCGGCGTATCCAGCTCGAACGCGTATTCGCGCGTGGCGGCCTTGGCTTCGCTGGCTCCGTCGTCATAGAGCGGTCGGACGCCGGCATAGGTCCAGACCACGTCCTCCGGCTTCACCGGCTTCGCCAGATATTCGCTGACGGAGGCGCAGAGATAGGCGATCTCTTCCGGTGTCGCCGTCACCTTGGCGGGGTCGCCCTCGTAATCGCGGTCGGTGGTGCCGATCAGGGTGAAGTCGTCCTGATACGGAATCGCGAACACGATGCGGCCATCGCTGTTCTGGAAGATATAGGCGCGATCGTGGTCATAGAGTTTCGGCACCACGATGTGCGAGCCCTGCACCAGCCGCACCCGGGCCTTGGTATTGATGCCGGCGCCGAGCGTAAGCACCTGCTCGACCCAGGGTCCGCCGGCGTTGACGAGCACCCGGGCCGTGATGGTGCTGCGTTCGCCGGTCAGCGTGTCCTCGACCGTGACGTGCCAGAGGCCGTCGGCCTGCCGGGTTTCCACGGCGCGCGTCCGCGTCCGGACGTCGGCGCCGTGCTCGACCGCGTCGCGTGCCGTGAGCACGACGAGACGGGCGTCGTCGACGAAGCAGTCGGAATACTCAAAGCCCTTGCGGTAACGGCCGGGGATCAGCGGCTTGCCGACCTCGTCATGGGCGAGATCGACCGAACGGGTCGGCGGCAACAGCTTTCGTCCGCCGATGTGGTCGTAGAGAAAAAGGCCGAGCCGCAGCAGCCAGGTCGGACGCAGGCCGGCATGATGGGGCAGCACGAAGCGCAGCGGACGGATGATGTGCGGCGCGATCTGCCAGAGGATCTCGCGCTCGATCAGCGCCTCGCGCACCAGACGAAACTCGTAATACTCGAGATAGCGCAGACCGCCGTGCACGAGCTTGGTCGACCATGACGAGGTGCCGCTCGCCAGATCGTTCATCTCACAGAGGAAAACCGAATTTCCGCGTCCGGCCGCGTCCCGCGCGATGCCGCAACCATTGACGCCGCCACCGATGATAGCGAGGTCGTAAACCTGACCCACGGACGCACCCCTTTAGACTTTTGTCGCAAAAAATACTGGTATTTCAGTACCTTGCGCATCCGCCGGTGTTCAATTACAGCGGTTTACTTTCGGATTTCGATTAAATCACAAACGAAAGCGAAAGCAACCGCAATCGCGCCGTCGATGTGCGAAATCGCTCAAATTGGCTCAGGGTGCAGCGGGCTAGTGGTTTGGAAGCTATGCGGCGCGTGAAACAGCCGTCAGGGCAACGCGCTGGAGTGTCCGTTGGCGGCGTCGGTTTCGGCCTCCGCTTCCTCGATATCGTCGGACTTTTCTGGCATGGCCACGATCACCTCGATGCCACGCGCCTGACAGATGGTCTGCAGGCCGGCAGGCAGCGGCGCGTCTGTGACAAAGGTCTGGATCTGGCTGAGATGGGCGATGCGCACCGGCGCGCTGCGCTGGAACTTGGAGCTGTCGGAGACCAGCATCACGCTGCGGGCATTGGCGATGATCGCCTGCGACACCTGCACTTCGCGATAGTCGAAATCCAGGAGCGCGCCCTCCTCGTCGATCGCGGAAGCGCCGATGATGGCATAGTCAACCTTGAACTGGCCGATCAGGCTGATGGCGCTGGAGCCGATGACCGCGCCGTCGGAGCGGCGGACATTGCCGCCCGCCACAATCACCTCGACGCGCGGATGGCGGTAGAGCTGCATCGCCACGTTGAGATTGTTGGTGATGACGAGCAGGTCTTCATGCGAGGTGAGCGCGCTCGCGACCTCCTCGGTGGTTGTTCCGATGTTGATGAACAGCGAGCAGCCGTTGGGAATCTGTGCCGCCGCCGCCACTCCGATCGCCTTCTTCTCGTCGGCGGCGACAAAGCGGCGGGCTTCATAGGCGAGATTTTCCACGCCAGAGGCGATAATGGCGCCGCCATGGATGCGGGTCAGCGAGCGCTGGTCGCAGAGGTCGTTGAGGTCCTTGCGGATGGTTTGGGCCGACACCTCGAAGCGCCGGGCGAGGTCGTCCACCATGACCCGGCCGAACGCGCGGGCGATGTTCAGAATATCCGATTGACGCTGGGTAAGCCCGGTCACTTCAGCACCTTGACGACCTCTATGGGCGTATATGGTGCTGATGTTCGCGGGCGCGGTCAACGCAGGATTGACGGACCCTTTGGGTCAAAACGCCAAAAGGCGGATCGTGGTAAAGCCGGTTGGGATATCGCCACACGCCAGCCGTTTCGCCCGGCCGCAAGACGCGGCGTCATCCCCGCGCAATGGCTTCGCCATCGTCGCTGGAGGTGCGAGCGATCCCATCGCGAGCCTCGAAGGATCGCCGCCACCCTTCGAGGCCCTCGCTTCGCTTGGGCACCTCAGGGTGACGAATACCGGACAAGCCCAGCCATGACAGAAAATTGCGCTACGCCGCCTCGCGCTGCTGCGCGAATTTCATCGCGGCGCGCTCCGCATCGCGGGCGCTGCGAAAGACCTTGCCGTCGAGCGGATTGAACCGGCGAGACGCTGAAAAGAACCGGAACCCGGTGCGATCGCGCACCACGATTCCTGCGGATTCCGAACCGACTTCGATGATGTAGGTGTTCGACATGTCCCACTCGCATTTCACGGCCGGGAGGCCGCGCCTATAACGAGGGGCAGCGGAAAACGTTCCCGGTCAATCGGCCGCAGGAGTAGATGCGTCGCGCAACAGCCGCATGACTCCGGAAAGGCAACTTTGCGTTGGGGAACCGAAAGAGCGCGCCAGAGGATTACGCCGGAATCGGCGGATCGTCGCGCTTGATGGCTTGTGGATGGCCCTGATCGTCGATCGCGACGTAGGTGAAGTTGCCATCGGTGACAAGGATGAACTGGATCTCCTTGCGGCGCATCACCCAGGCTTCCAGATGCACCGTGATCGATGTCTTGCCGACACGCACCAGCGTGGCATGCACGGACACGAGATCGCCGACGAACACGGGTTTGCGGAAATTCATGGCGTCGATCGCGACCGTCACGGTGCGCGATTTCGCGATCTTGGAGGCGAACACGCCGCCGCCGATATCCATCTGGCTGAGCAGCCAGCCGCCGAAAATGTCGCCGTTCTGGTTGGTGTCGGCCGGCATCGCCAGCGTGCGGGTGCAGAGCTCGCCGAGCGGCTTGGTTTCCGTCGTGGCGGGAGCATGAACGGATGGAACGGCGGGAGCGTCGGTCATGGGTTGCTCACCTTGCAGCAACGGAAGCATGCTCCCGCTCCCCGGTGGGGAGAGGTGAAACCATTGCAGTCTTGCGTAAACCTTTTCACGCGCATCATTTGAAGTCCGCCCACCCCGCATCCGGCGCAAACCGGTCGCCGAATTTCTGCGCCAGCGTGCGCAAGGTATCGGCGACGTCCTGCGGGCCTCGGGTGCGTGCATAGTTGAGCGGGCCGCCGCGGAACGGCGCATAGCCGGTGCCGAAGATCATCGCGCCATCGACCACGTCGGCATTGTCGACGATACCTTCGCGCAGGCACGCGACGCAGACATTCGACATCGGCAGTACCAGACGATCGATCATTTCCGGCGTCACCTGCGACGGGTTCGGAGCGGGGCTGCCCTTGTCGGCCTTGCCGTCGCGCCAGGTGTAAAAACCCTTGCCGGTCTTGCGGCCGAGCTCGCCTTTGGTGACCTTCTCGCGCAGCCATGCGGGGGTCGGCGGCAAGAGATCGCCGAATTTCGAGCGCAGCATGTCGCCGACCGCCAGACAGATATCGAGCCCGACCTGATCGGCCAGCTCAATGGGTCCCATCGGCATGCCGAATTTTTCCGCCGCGGCATCGATCACGGTCTTGTCGATCTTCTCGTCCAACATGACCATGGCTTCCAGCATGTACGGCGTCAGCGCGCGGTTGACGAGGAAGCCCGGCGAGCTCTTCACCGGCAGGGGCAGGCGATCGATGGCGCCGACAAAAGCCAGCGCCTGTTTCAGGATTTGCGGATCGGCGGCGTCATGGCTGACCACCTCGACCAGTTGCAGTCGCGACACCGGATTAAAGAAGTGCAGCCCGATCAGCCGTTCCGGATGCTGTAGCGTGGTGCGCAGATCCTGCAGCGGAATGCTCGAGGTGTTGGTGGCAAGGATCGCGCCCGGCTTCATGTTGGGCTCGATGCCGGCATAGACCTTCTGCTTCAGCTCGAGCTTTTCCGGCACCGCCTCGATGATGAGATCGGCGTTGCGCACGCCCTCGCCGCCGAGATCCGGCATCAGGCGGTCGAGCGTATCTCGAATCTCGGTGCGCTTGCGGACGATCTTACCGTAGAGATCGGCGGCCCGCTTGATCGCGCCGGCGATGGCGTCCGGCTTCATGTCGGCCAGCGTCACCCGGATGTCCTGATGCGCGCACCATGCAGCGATGTCGCCGCCCATGGCGCCGGCGCCGATGACATGCAGATGCTTCACCGTGTTGCCGCTGCCGGCGAGCTTCTTCATCTGCTCGCGCAGGAAGAACACCCGGATCAGGTTCTGCGCCGTCGGCGTCACCATCAGGTCGGCGAACGAACGCTTTTCGTTCGTCAGCATCGCCGCCTTGTCGCCGCCGTGGGTTTCCCAGAGATCGATCAAGGCATAGGGCGCGGGATAGTGCTCGCGCGGTGCGGTCTTTTCCGCCTCCCGGCGCATCCGCGAACCGAGGAAGCCGCGCACCGGGCCGAAGTTGAGCAGCGAATTCATTGCGCCCGGTCTGGCGCGCTTGAGGCGGCCAGCGACCGCGTCTTTCACCGCATTGCGGACATGGCGCTCCTGCGTCACGGCATCGACCAGACCCAGCGACTTCGCCTTGCGCGCGTCGATAGTCTTGCCGGTCAGCATCAATGTCATCGCCTGCACGGGGCTGATGAGTTCGGTGAAGCGCGCGGTGCCGCCGAGACCGGGATGCAGGCCGAGCATCACCTCGGGAAAGCCGAACCGCGCATCGTCGATCGCGATCCGCATCTGGCACGCAAGCGCGACCTCGAGGCCACCACCGAGACAGAAGCCGTGGATCACGGCGACGCTCGGAATTTTCAGGGCCTCCAGACGGTCGATGACGGCATGGGCGCGGCCGATTTTCGTCTCGACCTCGCGCGCGTCGGTGGCGCCGCAAAACTCGTTGACGTCGGCGCCGGCGATGAAACCAGAGGTTTTCGCGGAACGGATGACGATGCCGGTCGGACGCTGATTCTCCAGCCCGGTCAGGATCGCATCGAATTCTTCCAGCACATCGGCTGACAGCGTGTTGGCGCTGGCATCGGCGCGATCGAACAGCACCCATGCCACGCCATCGGCGTCGCGCGTCAGCTTGAAGTTGCGGTAGGGACCGCCGGCATCGGGTGTCGGGCCCAGTTCCAGCACGCGGTCGGCGAGAACGTCCATGATTTTTGAATCCATGACGCCCTCACACCATCTCGATCAGCATGGCACCGCCCTGCCCGCCGCCGATGCATTCGGTGGCGATGCCGCGCCTTGTGCCGAGCCGCTTCATGGCATTGACGAGATGCACGACGATGCGGTTTCCCGAAGTGCCGACGGGGTGGCCGAGGCTGATCGCACCGCCATCGACATTGAGCTTCGCGCGATCGATCGCACCCGCCGCACCATCAAGATGCAGAATCTCGCGACAGAAGGTGTCGTCCTCCCACGCGGCGAGACAACCGAGCACCTGCGTCGCGAACGCTTCGTTCAATTCCCAGGTCTCGACGTCCTGCAAGGACAGTTTTTGCCGCTTGAGAATTTCGGTCGAGGACAGCACCGGACCGAGGCCCATGATCGAGGGATCGAGCGCCGACCATTGACTGTCGACGATCTGCGCCTTCGGCTTGAGGCCGTATTTCGTCACCGCCTCTTCGGACGCCAGAATCGTCCAGCAAGCGCCGTCGGTGATCTGCGACGAATTGCCGGCGGTCACCTGCCCCCACGGACGCTCGAAGACAGGCTTCAGCTTCGCCAGCGTCTCCATCGATGAGTCAGGCCGCACGCCATCGTCGTGATCGTAGAATTTGCCGTCGCGCGCGAACGCGGTCTCGACCTCGCCCTTGAGCCAGCCCTGCGCCTGCGCGTTCGCCAGCCGCTTGTGGCTTTCGACCGCGTAGGCATCGGACTGTTCGCGCGTAATGCCGAAGAGATGGCCGACCACCTCGGCGGTCTGGCCCATGTTGAGCTCGGTGATCGGATCGGTCAGCCCTCGCTCAAGGCCAATGATCGGCTTGAAATAGGCGGGCCGCGCTTTCGCGATCGCCGCGATCTTCGCCAGGATTCCCTTGGCGCCAGCAAGGCCTGCGAACCAGCGCACGCCCTGCTGCGGCCACACCAGCGGCGCGTGGCTCAACGCTTCCGCGCCACCCGCCAAAATCAGGTTGGCGTTGCCGTCGCGGATATAGCGGTAGGCGGTGTCGATCGACTGCATGCCCGAACCGCAGTTGATCTGCACCGTGAAGGCGACCATGGCCTCGCCGAGGCCGAGCCGCAGCGCGGCGACGCGCGCCGGGTTCATCTCGTCGGCAATCACATTGACGCAGCCCAGAATGACCTGATCGAAGGCATCGGGCGCGAACGGCTGCCGTGCCAGCAGGGGCCGCCCGCATTGCACGGCAAGATCGACCGGGGTGAACGGACCGGGGCCGCTGCGGGCTTTCAGAAACGGAGTGCGGCTGCCATCGACGATATAGACCGGACGCGCCATCAGCCCACCGCTCTCGTTTCACCAAGATCCTGAAAGAATTGATGCACGTCGGCGGGCTTCTTGTAAATCGGCGACAGCGCCTCCGGCGCGAAGTCGTCGACCTCGATGACGCGCGCTACCGCGTCGTGCGCCACCTTGAGCCGGTCGGCCTCGGCTTGGGTAATGACGCCCTGCTTCACCGCCGCGGCGGGATCGTGCAGATGCGCCGCGCGCATGCGCTTCGAGATGTCCTCTGCTGCGGTGACGAGGGCGAATGCCTTTTCCAGCCGCGCCACGCCGTGGTCGTCATCCACATGGGACAGGTTCGGCGTCAGGCGGTCGCGTGCCACCGATGGCTCCAGCACCAGTTGCGCGGAGGCATGGACGGTCGCATCGGATGGGCCAGTGACACGCGCGCCAAACGGCTGGATCAGGAATTTGAGCACGACTGCGACGAAGCGGTTCGGCAGGTTCGCCAGAATATCCGCGAAGCGCTGCTCGATGATGCGGAAGCCTGATGCCATGCACCATTCGACCGCAGGCAAATCCGATTCCTGACGGCCTTCGTCCTGCCAGCGCTTGAGCACGGCAGACAATAGATACAGTTCGGAAAGGATGTCGCCGAACCGCGCCGACAGCATCTCCTTGCGCTTCAACGCGCCACCGAGCGTCAGCAGCGCCATGTCGGCACACAAGGCGAATGCCGACGAATAACGTGAGAGCTGGCGATAAAAGCCGGTGACGGCGCCGGCATCCGGCGCCGGCGCGAACACGCCGCCGCTCCAGCTCCGGCCCCACGCACGGAACAGCGTGGTGACGCTGTGGCCGACATGGGCCCAGAAGACCTTGTCGAAAGCGTCCAGGCCTTTGGCCTTGTCCTGTTCGCCGAGCGCGTTCATCTCCTGCAGCAGATAGGGATGCGCGCGGATCGCACCTTGCCCGAAGATGATGAGGTTACGCGTCAGGATGTTGGCGCCCTCCACCGTGATCGCGACCGGCACCGCGCGATAGAGATTGCCCATGTAGTTCTGCGGCCCGTCGATGACGGCCTTACCGCCGTGGATGTCCATGGCGTCGTCGATCACGGTGCGCAGCCGCTCGGTGGCGTGCAGCTTCATGATCCCGGAGATCACGGCCGGATGAACGCCCTGATTGAGCGCCGCACAGGTGAGGCGGCGCGCTGCGTCGATCAGGTAAGCGGTACCGGCAATGCGCGCCAAGGGCTCCTCGATGCCCTCGAACTTGCCGATCGGAATGCCGAACTGCTCGCGGATGCGTGCATAGGCGCCGGTGGTGCGCGCCGCGAAGGCCGCGCCCGCCGCCGACAGCGACGGCAGCGAAATGCCGCGGCCTGCGGCCAGCGCCGTCATCAGCATCTTCCAGCCCTGACCGAGACGTTCCTTGCCGCCGATGATGTAATCGAGCGGAATGAAAACGTCCTTGCCCCAGTTCGGGCCGTTCTGAAACACCTGCATCGCCGGGAGATGGCGATGGCCGATGGAGACGCCGGGCAGATGCGTCGGGATCAGCGCCACCGTGATGCCGAGGTCTTCCTCCGCGCCGACCAGATGATCGGGATCGTGGGCCTTGAAGGCGAGACCGAGCAGCGTCGCAACGGGGCCGAGCGTGATGTAGCGCTTGTGCCAGTTGAGACGGAGACCGATCACCTCGCGGCCTTCGAAGGTGCCCTTGCAGATGATGCCGGTGTCGATCATCGACGCCGCATCCGAGCCCGCTTCGGGGCTGGTGAGGCCGAAGCACGGAATATCGCGGCCGTCGGCGAGACGCGGCAGCCACCTGTCCTGCTGCTCCCTGGTGCCGAAGCGCAGCAGCCATTCGCCCGGCCCGAGCGAGTTCGGCACCATCACCGTGACGGCGGCGACCAGCGAGCGCGACGAAATCTTGCGCACCACTTCCGAATGCGCATAAGGCGAGAAGCCAAGCCCGCCATGCTCCTTCGGGATGATCATGCCGAAGAATTTCTTCGCCTTGATGAAATCCCAGGCTTCGGGCGGCAGGTCGCGCCATTCCCAGTTGATTGTCCAGTCGTCGAGCATGGCGCAGAGTTCA
>JBQCIZ010000710.1:0-5057 GCA_051953235.1 Nitrobacter sp.
GAAACCGACGCCCGCAGGAATTTGCGCGAAGCGGCCAAGGTCAGCCGTGATCACGGTCGCGATCTTCGGGTAACCGCCGCTGGTGCCGCGATCCGGCATCAGCACGATCGGCTGTCCGTTGCCGGGGACCTGAATGCTGCCGTTCACCGTGCCGTCGGAGACGATGTTATGGCCGTGCAGATGTTTGATGACGGGCCCTTCGAGCCGATAGCCCATGCGGTCGCTGGTCGCCGAAATCTTCCACTCGCTGCCAAGAAACAACTGCTTTCCATCATCGAATTCGTCGTCCTGCGGCCCCATCACGACGCGGATCGGGCGATTGGGCACGGCGGGCAACTCGATCCGGCGCTCGGCCGCTGCCGTTGCCGCGTCGACATCAAAGACATCGCCGGCCTGCAATGGCCGCGGAAACGGGCTGCCAAGGCCGGCGCGCGCGTTGACGGCGAGGCTGCCGAACATCGGCTCACCCTTCACGCCGCCTTCGATGGCGAGATAGCTGAAGGTGCCGCCGCGCACGAAGCCGAGGGTCAGGCTTTCGCCGTCGTTGAGCGTACAGGATTCGTTGAACGACACTGGACGACCGGCGACCTCGGCATTGCGCCCGGCGCCGGCGAGCGCGACACGGACCTTGCCTTCGCGTGCCGTAAAGGTGGCGCCGAGCGGGCCGACTTCGATCGCGGCAGCAAACGGCGGATTGCCGACAAGGCAGTTGGCTGCGGCGAGCGCGAGGCGATCGGCCGCGCCGCTCGGCGTCAGGCCGTAGCGCTGCGCGCCGTACCGTCCGCCGTCCTGGACCGACGTTACAGGGCCGACCGCTGTGACGACGAGCTTGCTCATGAAGCGACCAGCTCCGCGACGAATTCGCCGCGCTCGGCGGCGCGATCCTGCTCGGCGAATTCCTTGCTGTCGACCGCATAGAACGTAATCGCGTCGCCGGGCTCGAGCAGGAAGATGGGATCGCGATGAAGCTGATAGGTCCGTACGGCAGTTTGGCCGAGCAGATGCCAGCCGCTGGGGCCCGCGAGACACTGGATCCCGGTCTGCACGCCGCCGATCGACACTGTGCCTGATGGTGTGAGCAGGCGAGGGTTCTGACGTCGCGGCATCTGCAGGGATGCCTCCAGCCCGCTGAGGTAGGACCAGCCTGGCGTGAACCCGATCATGGCGACGCGATAGTCGCCGGCGACATGACGCGCGACGATATCGTCCGGCGTCGTGTTCAGCGCTTTGGCGACGTCTTCGAGATCGATGCCATGCTCGCCACCATAAGCGACGGGAACACGCCAGCGCCGGGTTTTCGTTGCCAGCGGTACCGGCAACTGGGCGAGGGCGATTAGACGCTCTCCAAGCTGCTCGAAGCCAATTTGAACCGGATCGTAGTGCACAAGCAGCGAGCGATAGGTCGGCACAGTCTCCGTGACGCCATCGATCGGTGCGTCGGCCAGCGCGCGGTCGAGCGCCAGCACACGGCGATTGGCCTGCTCGTCGATGTTGCGGCTGAATTCCACGGTAATGGCGGCATCGCCACTTGGCAGAAGACGGGGCTGAGGCAAGGACGCGGTCATGATCGATCAATAAGCTCGGTAACGGCGGATTCCAGCAATAGCGTCTTTTGATGACGAGTGGAATTCGCTTCGCGCGAATAATGCGTGCAAATTCAATAAATTATTGGTTGCGCGTGCGATAAGATGATCTAATCGCCGGTAATGCGCGACACGCGTTGCTGAGGTCCGGTGCGGCGGCCTTGACGCGATGCCTCACGCCAGCAAGATGCGCCGCACGTCATCCTCACCGGAGTTGTCTCGTCCATGCCGCTTAGTGCCGAAGCCGTCGCCACCCTGTCGCGCGTTTCCACCGCGACCATCACCACCGTGCTTCTCAAGAAGGGGCTGCGCAACGTCTGGATGCGCGGTTCGCGGCCACTGCGCCCGGGACAGCCGCGGCTGGTCGGCCCGGCCTTCACGCTGCGGTTCGTGCCATCGCGCGAGGATCTCGCAACGCCGGAGTCGTGGTCGTCGCCGATCTCGACACGCACGGCGATCGAGGCGATGCCGGAAGGCTGCATCGCTGTCGTCGACGCCATGGGCGTGAAGGATGCGGGAATTTTCGGCGACATTTTGTGCGCGCGGATGGTGAAGCGCGGCGTCGCGGCGCTGATCACCGACGGCGTCGTGCGCGATGTCGAGGGCGTGCTCGGCACCAATCTTCCAGTGTGGTGCGATGGCTTTGCCGCCCCGCCGTCGGTTGCGGGCCTCACCTTCGTCGGCTGGGGTGAACCGATCGGCTGCGGTGGCGTTGCCGTATTTCCGGACGATATCGTCGTCGCCGATCAGGATGGCGCGGTGCTGATCCCGCAGAAGATGCTCGATCACGTGCTGGCCGAAGGGCCGGAGCAGGAGCGCATGGAAGCCTGGATTGTCGATCAGGTGAACGGCGGCGCGGTGCTGCCCGGTCTCTATCCGATGAACGCCGAGACCAAGGAACGCTACGCGGCCTCGAAGAAGAAGTAACGCAGACAAACCGGAAGCGCGGACGCCGTTGAAAGTCTGCGCGAGAAGTCAGGAGGAAACATCCCATGGATATTCATCAGGCGGGTTCACGGCCGACCAAACGCGCACCCAAGGAATACTTCACCGGCACGGTGTTGCAGGATCCGATCGTCGCCGCGGTGAGTGCGCCGTCGCGCGTGCTCGCCGCGAGCGTGTCGTTCGAGCCGGGCGCGCGCACCGCGTGGCACACCCATCCGCTCGGACAAACGCTGCACGTCATCTCCGGCGTCGGACGGGTGCAGACCAAGGGCGGGCCGATCCGCGAGATCCGTCCGGGCGATACTGTTTGGATTCCGCCGGGCGAAAAGCACTGGCATGGCGCCGCGCCGACCACGGCCATGACGCACATCGCGGTGCATGAGTCCCTCGACGGCAAGCACATCACCTGGATGGAGCACGTCACCGACGAGGAATACGGCGGAAAGGCGAGCAGCTAGAATCGAATCGTCAAACGAAAAAGCCTGCTGGGCTCGCAGCAGGCTTTTTTCGGTTCTGAATTTCGGCTGTGACTGACGTCCGATCGATCTGCTGTCGGAGATGGCGCGAAGCGACCGTCATCTGCCACTATAAGTGTCTAGCCCACATAGGGGGTTGCGGCAAGCCGGGGTCCCCGTTCCATAAGCGCTGTTCCCATTCGCATCATGAGAGGGAGCAGCAATTGATGCCATCTATCGACAGCAAAACCATCCAGCAATTTTACCACGGCACCAAGGCGGATCTGAAACCCGGAGACCTGCTCGCGGCCGGTTACAACTCCAATTTCGGCGCGCGCAAGCGGGCGTCGTGGATCTACCTCACCGGCACACTCGACGCGGCCATTTGGGGCGCCGAGCTCGCTATCGGCGACGGACCGGGACGGATTTACATTGTCGAACCGACCGGCCCGATTTTCGACGACCCCAATCTGACTGACAAGAAATTTCCCGGCAATCCGACGCAGTCGTACCGTTCTCGCGAACCGCTTCGCATCACCGGTGAGGTTGCGACGTGGGAAGGGCATTCGCCGCAACGATTGCAGGAGATGAAGGATTTTCTCGAGCACCTGAAGGCGCAAGGCGTCGAAGCGATCGATTGATCGGCAGAACGCGTACGCCCACAGCTTGATGCTGTGGGCGTAATTGCCGGAGGAGCGCTTTTCGTGTGTTCAGTTCGTGCGGGTCCAGGTCTGGCCGCCGCAGAACATTCCGCCGAATGCGCATCCCTGAACGCGCAGGCCGTCCTTTCCCTTCATCGCAATGGTCGAACTGTAGGTGCTGCCGCTCTTCGGGTCGTAGATCTTGCCGGTCCACTTCGAGCCGGCTGGCTTCATATTGATCAGCACCTTTTCCTTGTTCTCGTTGGTGCGGGCATCGACGGAATACCCGCAGAGGTTCGTGCCGCATTCTTCAATGCGCACGCGCCCTTCCTTCTTTTCCGTCATCCACATGCCGAGCGGACCGACCGGCTCGGCAACCGGCGCCGGTTGAACCGGCTGCGCGGCGGGCGTTGCGACGGCGACGGTTTGGGCGGGAGCCTGCTGGGCCGGGGCGGGTGCGGCCACGGCCTGGGTTGCCGAGGCGACAGGTGCAGGCGTCGCGGCCGGTGCGGGCGCAGCCACCGGAGCCGCGGTCTGCTGCGTGGGAGCCGGTGCGGCGGGAACTGCCGGCGGCTGAGCGGCGACAGCCGGGGAAGGAGCGGCGGCTGCAGGAGCAGCGGGTGTCGCAGCCTTGGCTGGCGCAGCTGCTTGCGGCGCATCGCGCACATCGCCATCGTCGTCGTCAAAATCCTTGCGGCCGGAATCGTACACGCCGGGGATCGAGATCGAGATGCAGGACGGGGAATCGCAACCGCGCGGTGCATGGATCCGCACGGTACGTCCGCCGATCTCGAAGGAATAGTTTTCACCCGCCTGAGCGGCCGAGGCGGCCAGCAAGAACGCGGCGGCAATGACGAGCTTTTTCATGGGGACCTCCAGTCCGGTTCGGAACCTGATGTCCAAACCTTATGCGTACCCAGGTCTCTGGAGTGTGATCCAGATCACTCTCTCGGTTCTAAGTCGCCAAAATCCGTCCGCGGGTTCAAATCCGCGGCTGCTCGCGGCCATCAACGGCAATGAGCCGAACCGGGCGATGGAGCTATCTTTCAGCTTCCCAAGCAGCGCTTTGGGGGAGCAACGACTACTCGTCAGCGCCTCGGCCGATTTCGCCGCCGGACATTTCGCTGCGAAGCGCCTCGAACCGCTGGCGTGCCTGACGCTCACGGAGGTCGACGAGTCGGATTGCGGCCTCCCTGGTCATCGGACCATTGACGATCGGATGTGAATTCTCGCCGATCGTTTCATCGACAAAATAGTCGCCATGCTCGTCGCGGCGTGCCGTCCACCTGAATCGGATCGCAGCGAGCGGACCCGGGCCGAGCTTCGTGTAGGTCCCGGTCTCGCTATCGTTGATCGCGCTATCCGCAGGTTCAATATCGTCCGGCTCGGGTTCGGGTTCGGCCTCAACGTCGGCGATCGCAGCCGCAACGACA
>JBQCIZ010000711.1:0-7987 GCA_051953235.1 Nitrobacter sp.
GTCGCGGTCGGGATAGTCGACGTCGATCTCCATCAGGAAACGGTCGAGCTGTGCTTCCGGCAGCGGATAGGTGCCTTCCTGCTCCAGCGGGTTCTGCGTCGCCAGCACGTGGAATGGCTTCGGCAGGTCGTGGCGCGCGCCGGCCACGGTGATGTGCTGCTCCTGCATCGCCTGCAACAGCGCAGATTGCGTGCGCGGGCTGGCGCGGTTGATTTCGTCGGCCATCAGAAGCTGTGCGAACACCGGTCCCGCGATGAAGCGGAACGAGCGCTTGCCGCTGTTGCTTTCATCCAGCACTTCGGCGCCGAGAATGTCCGACGGCATCAGGTCCGGCGTGAACTGGACGCGCTTGGCATCGAGCCCGAGGGTGATGCCGAGCGTTTCGACCAGCTTGGTCTTGGCGAGACCGGGGACGCCGATCAGCAGCGCGTGGCCGCCGGAGAGGATCGTCACCAAGGTATTTTCGATGACCCGGTCCTGTCCGAAGATAACGGTGGAAATCGCGTCTTTGGCCGCGCGGATTTGCCCTGCGACCTGTTCAGCCGAGCGGACGATCACGTCTTCCAGTTTCTCGACACCCGTGTCAGCACCAGCCATCCGTCACTCCTTGCGCGATGCCGCGCCAATTGCATCGTCATGCCATGAACCCCATGCTAAACTCATGGAAAGGCCATGTATTCGTTGAACTAAACTATCCCCTACATTATCGGGATTCAGCATCATGGACGGCATCACGATACGGCGAGACGGTGCCGCTCCGAACACCCGTATCTCAAACACCGCCGTGCACCGTTTGTGCCAAACATGAGTGATCAGGGTCGGAATAAACCATGGCGAAGCAAGGGCAGACGGCAAACCGGACACTGGACGGGCTGACCACCGCCGCGCGGGATGCCGCGGCCGGCGCGCCCGGCAAGGGGCTGCCCCCGGTGCACCTGTGGAACCCGCCGTTTTGCGGCGATCTCGATATGCGAATCGCGACCGACGGCACCTGGTTCTACCTGGGAACGCCGATCGGCCGTCCGGCGCTGGTACGGCTGTTCTCCACCATCCTGAAGCGCGAGGATGGCAAGCACTTTCTCGTGACGCCCATGGAGAAGGTCGGCATCCGCGTCGACGACGCGCCGTTCCTCGCGGTCGAGATGGTGAAGGATCAGGGCGAGCACGGCCGGCTGCTCCGGTTCCGCACCAATGTCGATGACTGGGTGCCCTGCGACTCCGGACACCGGCTGCGCTTCGAGATGGCCGAGGACGGCGGGCTGAAGCCGTACCTGCATGTCCGGGCCGACCTCTGGGCCAAGGTGACGCGCGCGCTGTATTACGATCTTGTTGACATGGGCGAGCAGCGAATGATCGATGGCCGCATGATGTTCGGGATCGAATCCGGCGGCGAGTTCTTCGTGATGGCGGATGCAGAGCAGGTGAGGGACGCGGGTTGAACGAGCCGATGGTGAAAACCGGCATTGAGACGGCCGAAGTCGGCACGCGGGAGTTTTTCGACCGTGCCCGGGCGCGGCTGCGGTTCGACATTCCGCCCGGACTGACCGACGCCAGCGTCGTTCCGCTGACCGGCGACCAGGGCAACGACTTCATGCTGCAGGCGATCGCGCAGGAAAAGCCGATCCGGCCGGCCGCGGTGCTGATCCCGGTGGTGGCGCGCGAGGAGCCGACGGTGCTGCTGACGCAGCGCTCGGCCCATCTCAATGAGCACGCCGGCCAGATCGCGTTTCCCGGCGGCAAGATCGATGCGGCCGACGCCTCGCCGGTCGATGCCGCGCTGCGCGAGGCCTGGGAAGAGGTCGGGCTCCCGCGCGACTACGTAGAACCGATCGGCTATCTCGATCTCTATGGCACGAGCTTCGGCTTCCGCATCCTGCCGACGGTGGCGCGGGTGCGGCCGGGGTTTAACCTGCACATCAACGCGGGCGAAGTGGACGACGCGTTCGAGGTGCCTCTGTCGTTCCTGATGAACCCGCTCAATCACAGGACGGGCCAGAAGGAATTCCGCGGCAAGATGCGCTCGTTCTATGAGATGCCGTTCGCGGAACGCTATATCTGGGGCGCGACCGCGGGAATTCTGCGCGCGCTGTACGAGCGGATCTACCTTAAATGATCCGTCCGGTTCTCACCGAAATCGGAATTTTCCTGATCCCGTTCGCGGTCTATGCCCTGTTTCTCATCGCCACCCGTTCCGGCCTTCTCGTTCCCGCCTCCTGGCCGCTGCATATCGTAGCAAGGCTTGCGCTTGGCGCGTTGCTGCTGGTCGTTTTGAGCTTCATTCTGCTGGCGCATTTTTCCGGAGCGCCGCCGAATTCGACCTACGTGCCGGCGCATATCGAGAACGGCAAGCTCATTCCAGGAGTCGAGAAATGAGCGCGGCTCCTGCGCTGCGTGGCGCGTCATGGCTGACGACGGGCGGCGCCGCACGCATCCTCGCGCTGCTGAACGGCGGCGGCGAGGAAGCGCGTGTTGTCGGCGGCGCGGTGCGCAACGCGCTGATGGACTTGCCGGTCGGCGAAATCGACATCGCGACGACGGCGCTGCCGGACGAGGTGATCCGCCGTGCCGCGGCAGCCCGTATCAAGAGCATTCCGACCGGCATCGAGCACGGCACGGTCACGCTCGTGATCGAGGGCAAGCCGTTCGAGATCACGACGTTGCGCGAGGACGTCGAGACCTTCGGCCGCAAGGCGAAGGTCGCGTTCGGGCGCGATTGGGCGCACGATGCGGAACGCCGCGACTTCACTATCAACGGCCTGTCGGTCGACGCCGGGGGCACGGTGCACGATCATGTCGGCGGGATCGCGGACATCGCGGCGAAGCGCGTGCGCTTCATCGGCGATCCCGACCGCCGTATCGCCGAGGACTTTTTGCGAATCCTCCGTTTCTTCCGCATTCACGCAGCTTACGGCGCCGGAGAGCCCGATCGCGCCGGCTATCTCGCCTGCATCCGCGGCCGTGCGGGGCTCGCGACATTGTCGGCGGAACGCATTCGCATGGAGATGCTGAAGCTTCTGGTTGCGGATGGTGCGGTCGCCGCCGTCGTCGCGATGGCCGACGCCGGATTGATGCTGGCCATCCTCGGTGGCGTTACCTATCGCGGGCCGCTCGCGGCGATGATCGCGGCCGAATATACGCTCGGTCTGGAGCCGGATCCGATCCGCCGGTTGGCGGCGCTCGCGGTTTCGGTGCCGGAGGACGCGCGGCGCATCGCGCAGCGGCTGCGGCTCTCCAATGCGGAGGCCAAGCAACTGGATGCTATGGGCCATCGCTGGTGGCGACTCGGCGGCATGGACGAAGACATCGCGCGGCGGCGGCTGTACCGGCTCGGCATGCCGCTCTACCGCGACCGGCTGATGCTGGCGTGGGCGAGGGCGCGGCGCGATAGCGACGCGGCGTCGTGGCAACGGCTTGCGACGCTGCCGCAGCGCTGGCAGCCGCCGGCGTTTCCGCTGAAGGCTGCGGATTTCATCGCGCGCGGTATCGCGGAAGGGCCCGCACTCGGACACGTCATCACCCTCGCAGAGGATGCGTGGCTCGCGGCCGATTTCCCGCTCGATCCCGGGCGCGTCGCTGATATCGCGGACCAGACGGTCGCGCGCTTCACCCGCGATCACCGGCTGTGACGAAGCAGGATTGAGGTTCCGGTCATTCCGGACGGCTTGCGGCGCAAGCCGATCCGGAATCCAGACACGAAAGGACGTCGGACGCGTCTGGATTCCGGGTTCACGCTGCGCGTGCCCCGGAATGACGAGAGAGATTATCCCTTGCCCGGCAGCAATTCGCTCAGCGAACGGATGATGCGGTCGGGGGTGATGGGTGATTCCGCCGGCAGGCCGTCGCCGTGAACATCCATCCAGACCGAATAGATGCCGAGCCGCTGCGGGGCCTCGACCTCCCATTCCAGATTGTCGCCGATCATCCAGGTATCGGCGGCGGTGACGTCGAGCGTCTGCATGGCGTGCAGATAGGCGCGCTCCTCGGGCTTGCCGAAGCCGTGCTCGCCCTCGATCTGGATATGATCGAAGCGATGCGCCAGTTCGAACCGTTCGACCTTGGCCCGTTGCGTGTCGGCGGCACCGTTGGTCACCAGCGCCAGCTTGATGCCACGCGCCTTCAGCGCGTCGATCGCATCGTGCGCGCCGGGAAACACGAACATCTCCTCCTCGCGATAGGCGGTGAAGCGGTCGGCTACTCTGACGGCAAGATCGTCGCTCAACGGATGCCCTTTGGCGGCGAGTGCCGCGAAGCCACCCTTTACGGTGAGGCGGCGGGCCTCGGCGAGCTTCAGCCGCCACACCGGTTCGGCGGTCGTCCAGAATTGTCTGGCGTATGTGAGAACCGATGCTGCCACCTGTTGCGGAAGCAGCGGGCCGAATTCGCCGGCGAACTCGTCCGCGATCCTGTTCCAGGCGATCTCGGGGCGGCCGTAGGCCGACAGGATGGTGTCGTCCATGTCGATCAGCATGGCGCGCGGCAGCCGCGGCGTCGCGCTCATGGCCACTTCACCTCTGGAGGCATCGACGACAGGATTGAGTCGACGTTGCCGCCGGTCTTTAGCCCGAAGATGGTGCCGCGGTCGTACAGCAGGTTGAATTCCACATAGCGCCCGCGCCGGATCAACTGCTCCTCGCGATCGGCGGCCGTCCACGGGGTAGCGAAATTGCGCCGGACCAGTTCGGGATAGACGCGCAGGAAGGCGCGGCCGACGTCCTGCGTGAAGGCGAGGTCGGCATCCCAGTCGCCACTGTCGTGCCAGTCGTAAAAGATGCCGCCGATGCCGCGCGCCTCCTTGCGGTGAGGCAGATAGAAATACTCGTCGCACCATGTTTTGTATTTGTCGTAGGGCGCGATCGCGGCGTGGGCATCGCAGGCGGATTTCATCGCAGCGTGAAAGACGAGGGTATCGGCGTCGTCCTGCTCGCGCCGCCGGTCGAGCACCGGCGTCAGGTCGGCGCCGCCGCCGAACCACGCCTTGGTCGTGACAACGAAGCGCGTGTTCATGTGCACAGCGGGAACGTGCGGGTTGCGCATGTGCGCGATCAGCGAAATGCCGGATGCCCAAAATCGGGGATCGTCGGCAGCGCCCGGAATCTGTGCACGGAACTCCGGCGCGAACTCGCCATGCACGGTGGAGCAATGCACGCCGACCTTCTCGAACAGCCGCCCATGCATGACGGACATCACGCCGCCGCCGCCGGGATGTCCGGTGTGGTCGGTGCGGTTCCACGGTGTGCGCACGAAACGCCCGGCCTCACCGGGATAGAGCGCCGCCGGCGCGTCGTCTTCCAGCCTTTCGAAAGCCGCGCAGATGTCATTCCGCAACTGCTCGAACCACGAACGCGCGCGGGATTTGCGATCCTCGAGGATGGCAGGCTCGGCCATGCTCATACCTGCGGCCCGAAGTAGGTGCAGCTTTCGCCGCAGCTATCGCGATACACGCTGACGCGAACGATTTGGCCGGCATGTTGCACGTGATCCCAGATGAAGCGCGTCAGGTTCTCCAGCGTCGGCAGGCCGAGGCCTTTGACATTGTTCAGCAGCTTGTGGTCGAGCTTGGCTTCGACGTCGCCGATACGCTGTTCGAGCACGCCGAGGTCGAGCACCATGCCGGTCGCAGGGTCCGGTAAGCCGCGGACCGTGACCTCGGCGCGGAACGAATGGCCATGGATTTCCTCGCTCGCTTCGCCAAAGGTCGTTCCGGCCAGCGAATGCGCGGCCTCGAAGCGGAACGATTTCGTTAGTTCCCACATTCCGATGTCCTCAATTCGTCATCCTGAGGTGTGAGGCGCTTCGCGCCGAACCTCGAAGGATGATGGCCGTCGCCCTTCAAGGCTCGCTGCGCTCGCACCTCAGGGTGACGATTTCCGTTTTCAGTCCCAATCCCTACCTGATCCCCAGCGTCTTTTGCGTCTGCACGCTCAGTCGCCATTGCGGATGCTGCAGACAATAGGCGATGGCGCGGGCCGTATTATCAGCCACATCCGGCCCGTCCATCGGCTGCAGCGAGAATCGCTCGAAGGCCAGTCCTGCGAAGTCCTCGGGGCGGTTCTCGACCTGCGGATACACCAGTTTCAGCTCGTGGCCTTTGCGAACGAGCAAATTCGCGGCTGCTTTCGGGCTGACGCACAGCCAGTCGATGCCGTCGGGCGGCGCGATGGTGCCGTTGGTCTCGATGCCGATCTCGAAACCTCTCGCATGCAGGGCGTCGACGAATGCCCCGTCGACCTGCAGCAGCGGCTCGCCGCCGGTCAGCACCACATAGCGATTCCCTGCGGTTCCAGCCCATTGCGCGGCGACGGTGTTGGCGAGTTCGTCCGCCGTGGCGTAGCGCCCGCCAAGAGTGCCGTCCATGCCGACGAAATCCGTGTCGCAGAACCGGCAGACGGCAGCAGCGCGATCCTCCTCCCGGCCGCTCCAGAGATTGCACCCCGAAAACCGGCAAAACACGGCCGCGCGGCCGGCATGGGCGCCTTCGCCTTGCAGGGTCAGAAAGATTTCCTTGACCGCGTAGCTCACAAAATCCTCTCCGAGACGTCTCGCCGCGTCTGCCGCAAGGCTTCGCCGAGCGCCATTGCGGCGGCCATGGCGACGTTCAGCGACCGCAGGCCCGGCTGGACCGGTATCACCAGACGGGCGTCGGCGGCAGCCGCGACATCGTCGGGCACGCCCGCACTCTCACGCCCGAACAGCAGAATATCGGTATCGGCATAGCGATGATCCAGATAGGCGCGTGCCCCCTTGGTCGTAAAGAGGACCAGACGGAGGCCATTTTCAATGCGCCATTGCTGGAATTTCGGCCATGAATCGTGCCGCACGATGGTCACTTGATCGAGGTAGTCCATGCCCGCCCGGCGGAAATGGCGATCCGAGACCGGAAAGCCGGCCGGCTCGATGATATGGGCCTCCACATCGAGGCAGGCGCAGAGCCGGAGAATCGTCCCGGTGTTCTGGGGAATGTCGGGCTGGAAAAGCGCGATACGCATTCGCTCAAAGCCCTTACGGGCGTCCTGAAATGGCTGGAAAATTCGTTGCCGCCGGCAGATTTAGTGCATTGCACGAAGGTCAGCCGATAGCGGGCTTGCGCTCGCCCGGCAAGGGTGCCAATAGAACGATTCTGGACTGTGTGTTCCGCCTGTTTGGCCGGGACAACTGGTCTTTCTGCCGCCGCGGGGGTCGCGGGCGCCGGCAGCCTCTCCCGGTCGCTCGCAAGATGCATCTCCGGAGCGGTTCCGCCGGTAGCAGACAAGAAAGGGTTTGGAATCGTGACGACAGCGTCTTCGGCGGGACACAGCCGCCGTGATTTCCTCTTCGTAGCAACCGGCGCCGCTGCCGCCGTAGGTGCCGCCGCCACGGTGTGGCCGCTGGTCTCCCAGATGAACCCGGATGCCTCCACCATCGCCGCGGGCGCGCCGATCGAGGTCGATCTGTCGCCCGTCGCGGTCGGGCAGGACATCAAGGTGTTCTGGCGCGGCAAGCCGATCTACATCATGAACCGCACCAAGAAGCAGATCGAAGAGGCCCAGAAGGTCAATGTCTCCGATCTGCGCGACCCGCAGCCGGACTCGGCGCGTGTCAAGGAAGGCCATGACAACTGGCTGGTGGTGATCGGCATCTGCACCCATCTCGGCTGCATTCCGATCGCGCATGAAGGCAACTACGACGGTTTCTTCTGCCCGTGCCACGGGTCGCAGTACGACTCCTCGGGCCGCATCCGCCAGGGGCCTGCGCCGCTCAACCTTCCCGTCCCGCCTTACGCCTTTATCTCCGACAGCAAGATCAAGATCGGCTAAGGCCGCCAAGGCCTATTCCGAACGCGTCGCTTCATTCCTCAGGATCGCATCATGAGCGGACCATCCGACTTCCAGCCGCAAAATCCAGTCCTCAAATGGATCGAGCGGCGCCTGCCGATCTTCGGCCTCGTTCATTCCTCGTTCGTGGCGTATCCGACGCCGCGCAACCTGAACTACTGGTGGACGTTCGGCGG
>JBQCIZ010000712.1:0-2419 GCA_051953235.1 Nitrobacter sp.
CGAACCCCGAGATGTTTCGGAAGTACGCGCGGGATGTTGTCGGTGAAGCCGCCGCCGGTGATGTGGGCAAGTCCCTTGACCGCGCCGGTCTCCCGGATCGCGCGCAGGCAGGATTTGACGTAGAGCCGCGTCGGCGTCAGCAAGGCGCCACCCAGCGTCATGACCGGTGCGAACGGCGCCGGGGCGTCGAAGCCAAGTCTCGATATGTCCACGATCTTGCGGACCAGCGAATAGCCGTTGGAATGGACGCCGGAGGAGGCCAGCCCGATCACCGCGTCGCCGGCAGCGATGTCGCGACCCGGCAGCAGGGTGCCGCGTTCCGCCGCGCCGACCGCGAACCCGGCCAGGTCGTAGTCGCCGTCCTTGTAGAGACCCGGCATCTCGGCGGTCTCGCCGCCGATCAGGGCGCAGCCGGACTCCCGGCAGCCTTCCGCGATACCGGCCACGATAGCCGCCGTCGCCTCCGGCTCGAGTTTGCCGCAAGCGAAATAATCAAGGAAGAACAATGGCTCAGCCCCCTGAACCACGAGATCGTTGACGGACATGGCGACCAGGTCGATGCCGATGGTGTTGTGCAGCCCGGTCTCGATCGCGATCTTGACCTTGGTCCCGACGCCGTCGGTGGCGGCAACCAGGACCGGATCCTTGAAGCCGGCGGCCTTGAGATCGAACAGACCGCCAAACCCGCCGATTTCGGCATCCGCGCCGGCGCGGGCGGTGGCGCGCACCATGGGCTTGATGAGGTCGACCAGCCGGTTGCCCGCGTCGATATCGACGCCTGCGTCGGCATAGGTGAGGCCGTTCTTGCTGTCGGTCATGCGCAACGTCCGTGGGAATTTTCCGGCTGGTTACGTGGGATTTCGGGCTCGCGCAATGGCTCGCAAGCCCGGTCCGCGTATACTATGTAGACAACAGGCCGATCCGGGTCGCCAGAACCCCAAATCCCGGGCGTCTTGCGTGAAAAACGGGCCGGAGACCAGGAAACGTCGCGTGAGCATTCCGAACATCATTACGCTCGGCCGTATTCTGCTGGTGCCGATCATTATCTGGGCTATCGCCTCCAATCAGATGGAAATCGCCTTTGCGATCTTCGTGATCGCTGGTGTCAGCGATGCCGTGGACGGGTTCCTCGCCAAGCGCTTCAATATGTCGAGCGAACTGGGTGCGCTGCTCGACCCCCTGGCCGACAAGGCGTTGCTGGTTTCGATCTACGTCGCGCTTGGCATCTGGGGTGCGGTTCCGCGCTGGCTCGTCATCCTGGTGGTGTCGCGCGACATCATGATCGTCGGTGCGGTGATCGTGTCATGGGTGTTCGGCAGGCCGATCCCGATGAAGCCGCTGATGGTCTCCAAGCTCAACACGGTCGCGCAGGTCGCCTTCGCGGCGCTCGTGTTGGCGTCGCTCGCGTTCGGATTCAGGTCCTCACCCTACGAGATCATCCTGATGGCCGCGGTCGCGATCTTGACCTTGCTTTCGGTGTCCCTCTATCTCGTGGAGTGGGTGCGCCACATGGGCGCCATCGAGCAAAGCTGACGACGCTCGGCGGTGTGTGCGAATTTCGGTTCGGTAGGGAGTAAATGCGTGGCAGGCCGCCCTCAACCCCGTCAGCTTGCATTCGCGCTGCCGCACGCAGAGAGCTTTTCGCGTGACGATTTTCTCGAGGGCCCGGCGAACGCCGCCGCACTGTCGCTGATCGAAAGCTGGCCGGAATGGCCAAACCGCATCATGCTGCTGGCTGGGCCTGAAGGTTGCGGCAAAAGCCATCTCGCGACGATCTGGGCGGAGCAGGCGGGCGCGCGCTCGATCAGCGCACACGCCCTGACGGCGGCGGCCGTTCCCGGTGCGCTTGCCACCGGCGCGGTGGTGATCGAGGATCTCAACCCGCAAGCGTTCGACGAGCGTGCGCTGTTTCACCTGATGAATCTGGCTCGCGAGGAGGGGGCATTTGTCCTGCTGACGGCGCGCGTGCCACCTGTCGCCTTCGAGGTCGAGTTGCGCGATCTGCGTTCGCGGCTTCGTGCGGTGCCGGTGGTGACGCTGATGCCGCCCGACGACCAATTGCTTCGCTCGCTGATCGTTAAATTCTGCGCGGATCGCCAGCTCAATGTCGACGAGACGGTCGTCAGCTTTCTCGCAACCCGGATCGAGCGCTCGTTTGCCGCCGCCCGCCGGGCCGTCGAACAACTCGACGCCGAAGCGCTGCGGCTTGGACGGCCGGTGACGCGCGCGCTGGCCGCCGAATTGATGCGGGACACCCGCTAGAGAGTGGCCAGATGCGGCGTCACGCGCTCAGGAGCGAGGACGCAGCGTCCAGCGAAACCGGCGCCTCGTCGAGCAGCAGCGAGATTGCCGGCTCCTCCCAGGAATCGCGCTTGACGCTCAATTTCGACTGATCCGACAGGCGATGCTCGAGGATGAA
>JBQCIZ010000713.1:0-5306 GCA_051953235.1 Nitrobacter sp.
GATGAAGCTCTTGACCATCCTGACCACCGCCGACATCCGCGGCGTCGGTCCCGGCGTGTGGAATGGCTGGAAGGCGCAACTCCTGCGCACGCTTTATTACGAGACCGAGCCCGTGCTGACCGGCGGCTTCTCGGAAGTGAATCGCGCGCAGCGGATCGCGGCAGCACAAGCCGAATTCCGCGCCGCCTTCACCGAATGGCCGGAAGCCGAACTCAACGCCTACATCGCGCGGCATTATCCGGCCTACTGGCTCAAGGTCGACCTCGCGCACAAGATCCGGCACGCGCGCTTCCTGCGCGCCAGCGAGCAGAGCGGCCAGAAGCTCAACGACAATGTCGGCTTCGACGAGGCGCGCGGCGTCACCGAGCTGACGATCCTCGCCGCCGACCATCCCTGGCTGCTGTCGATCATCGCCGGCGCCTGCGCGTCGGCCGGCGCCAATATCGTCGATGCGCAGATCTACACGACCACCGACGGACAGGCGCTCGACACCATCGCGATCTCGCGCGAATACGACCGCGATGAGGACGAGGGACGGCGTGCCACCCGCATCGGCGAGATGATCGAGCAGGTGCTCGAAGGACGGCTGCGCCTGCCCGAAGTGGTCGCGCGCCGCGCGGCCGGCAAGACCAAGCTGCGGCCGTTCGTGGTGGAACCGGAGGTCATCATCAACAACCAGTGGTCGGATCGTTACACCGTGATCGAAGTGTCTGGCCTCGACCGTCCCGGTCTCCTGTTCCAGCTCACGGCGGCGATCTCGAAGCTCAACCTCAACATCGCGTCCGCCCACGTCGCGACCTTCGGCGAGCGCGCGCGTGACGTGTTCTATGTGACGGATCTGCTCGGCGCCCAGATCACCGCGCCGACGCGGCAGGCCGCGATCAAGCGCGCGCTGGTTCATCTGCTCGCCAACGGCGATGCGGCCGAGCAGCCGGCGGCCTGAGCGCTCATCAGGCTTTCAGCTTCACGCCCTCGTGCGCGAGCAGCCAGCGCTTGCGGTCGATGCCGCCGCCATAGCCGGTCAGCGATCCATTGGAACCAATGAGCCGGTGACAGGGAATGACCACGCTGATCGGATTGGCGCCGTTGGCGTGCCCGACGGCGCGGACCGCCTTGGGGACTTTCAACCGCGCGGCGAGCGTACCGTAGCTCATGGTGGTGCCGGCCGGGATCGAGGGCAGTGCGTTCCACACGCTGCGTTGAAAGGCCGTGCCGCCGACGCGCCATTCGATTTCGGCCAGCCGGTCCAGGCCGCCACGGAAATAGGCCGACAGCGGCTTCCGTACCCGACCAGGCGCCGCGCCCGGCACGAGCGACACCGCGCGGTATTGCCGCCGCAGCAGCTGCATCATCCGCTCTTCAAAGTCGTCCCAGTCCAGCGCGCGGAGATAGCCTTCGCTGTCGGTGACCAGCAGCGCTGTGCCGATCGGCGTTTCCAGCCTGTCCAGCAAGAACTGTTCGGGTTCATTCACGGTCATCTCTAGCCTGCACACCAAATGATCCGCATCATCTATGGCCCTTCACGCCGGCCGGCCACCCGATTTGCAGCAATCGCCGGCCCTTGCGCGTCCGTGATACCATCAGGTCCAGCGGATTTTCCGCTTTTGGGGGCAATGCCATGAACCTGATCGCCAACGGGCTGGTCGCGCTGGTCGCAGCCTTGCACGTCTATTTCCTGATCCTCGAAATGTTTCTCTGGACCAGGCCGCGCGGCCTCAGGACCTTCGGCAATTCGCTGGAAAAGGCGACGGAGTCCGCGGTTCTGGCCGCCAATCAGGGCCTTTATAATGGCTTTCTGGCCGCCGGTCTGGTTTGGGGACTGGTCCACGGCGTCCCGGCCTTCGCCCTGCAGATCAAGACCTTCTTCCTCGTCTGCGTGATCGTGGCGGGCGTTTACGGCGCCGTGACCGTCAGCCGCAAGATCCTGTTCGTCCAGGCCCTGCCCGCCGCGCTCGCGTTGATCGCAGTTTGGCTGGCGTAAGACGCGCTCCAGGCCTTGCATCATCTTGCAATGCGAAAAGGCTTCCGTCACACTGCACCTCAACGGCGACCTGAAAAACCGGTTTGGGCAGGATCGCCGGCACACATGTCCAAGAGGGAAACACCAGGATGAAGAGCACTACGTTCAAGTTGGCTGCCGTGTCCGCGCTGGCGATCGCCCTGTCGGCGTCGTCGGCCTTTGCGCAGAAAAAGTACGACACCGGCGCCACCGACACCGAAATCAAGATCGGGCAGACCGCGCCGTTCAGCGGTCCGGCATCGTCCTATGCCACCATCAGCAAGGCCCAGGCCGCCTATTTCAGGATGATCAACGACGAAGGCGGCATCAACGGCCGCAAGATCAAGTTCATCCAGTATGACGACGCCTACAGCCCGCCCAAGACCGTCGAACAGGTTCGCAAGCTGGTGGAAAGCGACGAAGTGTTGCTGACCTTCCAACTCATCGGAACGCCGCCCAATGCCGCCGTTCAGAAATACCTGAACGCCAAGAAGGTGCCACAGCTCTTTGCCGCGACCGGCGCCTCGCGCTTCAGCGATCCGAAGAACTATCCATGGACGCTGGGCTTCAACCCGAGCTACTTCGTCGAGGGCCGCATCTACGGCCAGTACATCCTGAAGAACCACCCGGATGCCAAGGTCGGCGTGCTCTATCAGAACGACGACCTCGGCAAGGACTACCTCAACGGTCTGAAGTCCGGTCTCGGCGACAAGGCCTCCAAGATGATCGTGGCGGAAGCCTCCTACGAGGTGTCCGATCCGACCATCGATTCGCAGATCCTCAAGATCAAGGATGCCGGCGCCACGCTGTTCTTCAGTGCCTCGACGCCGAAGCAGGCGGCGCAGGCGATCAAGAAGAACGCCGAGCTCAACTGGCACCCCATCCACATCCTCGACATCAATGCGACGTCGGTGGGCGCGGTGATGAAGCCGGCGGGCCTCGAGGCCTCCAAGGGCATCATCAGCACCAACTACGGCAAGGATCCGCTCGATCCGCAGTGGAAGGACGATCCGGGCATGAAGAAGTATTTCGCCTTCATGGAGAAGTACTATCCGGAGGGTGACAAGAATTCGAGCTTCAACTCCTACGGCTACAGCACCGCGCAGCTCATGGTGCATGTGCTGAAGCAATGCGGCGACGATCTCACCCGCGCGAACGTCATGAAGCAGGCCACCAACCTGAAGGACGTTCAACTCGATCTGTCGCTGCCCGGCATCAAGGCCTCGACGACGCCGGACGACTATCGCGTCAACAAGCAGATGCAGATGATGAAGTTCAACGGCGAACGCTGGGAGCTGTTCGGACCGATCATCACGGACGAAGGCAAGAGCTGACGTCCAAGCTTTCGTAAAAGCGAAGCCGGCCCGGGTTGCCCCGGGCCGGCTTTTTGTTTGGCGGGTTCAATCGGCGGGTATCTCGCCGAAATTCTCGCCGACCGGCAGCACCGCATGGCGGATCAGGCGGGAGTCCTCGACCGCGGCCTGCCGGTGCTTGACCGCTTCGCGATAGACCGGATCGCGGATCATCTCGACGAAGGCGGCGACGCTCGGATACTCCGCGATGAAGCAATGATCCCAGCGCTCCTCCACCGGGCCGATCAGCATCAGTTCGAATTTCCCCTGCCAGACGATCCGTCCACCGAGCCGCTTGAACACCGGCCCGCTTTCCCGGCCATAGGCCGCATAGGCCTCGGCGCCCGTTGCCGCGCGGCCATCGGGATAGGCGGCGCGCGCCCGCAGCCGGACCAGATTCAGCATATGGATCGGCCCCGCGCGGTCGTTGTCGCGGAACTGCGCGAAGACCTCCTTGGTCGGATCGATATGGCCCATGTTTTTCTCCTTATTTGCACCACTATCTCGAACATCCGCGGCGCGGTTCCCTTTAATCCCTAAACCAACGTTAACTCCGGGGTAACCGCCCCTTAAACCCCGACCGCTAGCGTGCGCCAGGGTTCGGCGTGGGTGTTGTAGCGTATGGCGTGGGGACGAAAGAAGCGCGGCGGGCGCAAGGAGCCCGTGTTCAGCGGATTTGCCGCCTCGCTTGCCGAGTTGCGCCTCAATCCGCTCGACCGCGTTTCGGTTGCCGACGACAAGCCCGCCAAGCGCAGCGCCCCTCGCAAGGCCGCCAGTTCCGACAGCGACGGGCCGCGCGAGCGCAAGCCGCCGCCTGAGCGGCGCAGTCGCAAGGGGCGCGGGAAGCGGCGGCGCGTCAACCTGTACCGCCTGTTCTACTGGGGCGCGGTGCTCGGCTTGTGGGGCGCCATCGCCATCGTCGGCGTGGTCGTCTATGTCGGCGCTCATCTGCCGCCGATCCAGTCGCTGGAAATTCCAAAACGTCCGCCGACCATCCAGATCGTCGGCATGGACGGCACCGTGCTGGCCACGCGCGGCGAAAGGGCCGGCAGTAACGTCGCGCTCAAGGACCTGCCGCCGTATCTGCCGAAGGCTTTCATCGCGATCGAGGACCGCCGCTTCTATTCGCACTATGGCGTGGACCCGCTCGGCATCCTGCGCGCCGCCGTTACCAATATCCTGCATCGCGGCGTATCGCAGGGCGGCTCGACGCTGACCCAGCAGCTCGCCAAGAACCTGTTCCTGACCCAGGAGCGGACGCTCGAACGCAAGCTGCAGGAGGTCGAACTCGCACTGTGGCTGGAGCGCAAGCACACCAAGGCGCAGATTCTCGAGCTCTATCTCAACCGCGTCTATTTCGGCTCCGGCGCCTACGGCGTCGAGGCGGCCTCACAAAAGTATTTCGGCAAGTCGGCGAAGAACGTGACGCTTGCAGAAGCCGCGATGCTGGCCGGCCTCGTCAAGTCGCCGTCGCGGCTCGCGCCGAACCGCAATCCGGAAGGCGCTGAGGCGCGCGCGAAGGTCGTGCTCGCGGCGATGGCCGACGCGCACTTCATCACCGAACAGCAGGCGCGCGCGGCAAGCGCCCATCCGTCCTACGCCGTGAAGCCGACCGGCGCCGGCACCATCAACTATGTCGCCGACTGGATCGGCGAAGTGCTCGACGATCTGGTTGGCCAGATCGATCAGAGCATCGTGGTCGAAACCACCATCGATCCGAAACTGCAAAGCGCGGCGGAGGCCGCCGTGATCGACGAACTCGCGGCGAAAAGCGTCAAGTTCAACGTCAGCCAGGGCGCGCTGGTGGCGATGACGCCCACCGGCGCGGTGCGCGCCATGGTCGGCGGCCGCAACTACGCCGACAGCCAGTTCAACCGCGCGGTGACGGCGAAGCGCCAGCCCGGCTCCGCGTTCAAGCCGTTCGTCTATCTCACCGCCATCGAGTCCGGGCTGAC
>JBQCIZ010000714.1:0-3892 GCA_051953235.1 Nitrobacter sp.
CGGCATCGAGCAGCCGTTCCGCGCGCGCATGGGCATCAATTCCGGTTATTGCAACGTCGGCAATTTCGGCAGCGCGGACCGCATGGACTATACGATCATCGGCGCCGAGGCCAATCTCGCCGCGCGGCTGCAGTCGGTCGCTGAGCCCGGCGGCATCGTGCTTTCCTTCGAGACCTTTGCGCTGGTGCGCGACGTGGTCGAGGCCGATCCGCTGCCGCCGATCACCATGAAGGGCATCAGCCGCGACGTCGTGCCTTATTCGGTCGTACGCGTGCTCGACGCCTCCGCCACGAAGGACGGCGTCGTGATCGAGCGCATGGCAGGACTGGATATCTTCCTCGATCCCGCGATGGTCGATGCCCGCGACACCGAACGCGTGCGCTCGATCCTCTCGAGCGCGCTCGCCGCACTCAACCAGCGCGAGCCGAAGGCGGCGACGTAGGCTGTGATTGCAACTACGTGCAGCCGTCGACAAGCACCAGCCTGCTTGTGGTCGTGGCGTGACGAATCTTGAACAGGTTCTGGATGTCCGGGTCGGCCAAAAATGCTTCGGCGTTTGCGCGGCCTGGAAATTCGAGAATGACCATACGCGCCGGCTTCCAGTCGCCTTCGATCGTCGTCGGCTCGGCGCCCTGAACGATGTATCGTCCGGCGTGCTTTGCGATGAATGCCGGGATCTCAGCGATATACTTGAAACCGCTGAAGTCATTCACCGACAGGTCGAGCACCAGATAGGCTTTCTTTCATGTTTGCTCCGTGGGGCGCGGCTTTGTCAGCGCACCCGCTCGAGCTTCTGCAGGCAGCGCACCACCGGCGGCATCGGGGTGTCCGGAAAACTCACCTTCCAGTTGGTGACGCCGACCTCGCCGACATAGATATCGCCATGTGAATCCAGCGCGAGGCCATGCGGCGCGAGGAATTTGCCAACCTCGAGCCCTGCGCCATTCTCGCCGCCGAGACGCGCGATGCGTTTTCCCTTCGCGTCCACGATGGTGAGGCGCGGGCCGAGATTGGGCACGTTGAGATTGACCGGCATGCCGGGGCCGAGTTCGCCAATGATGAAAGTCGGATTCTTTGCAGCCCCGCAGGCGCACAGCGCGCAGGGCCGGTGCAGGTTATTCCACTGGGTCTCATATTTGCCGTTGCCATCGAACACCTGTACGCGATGGTTCTCGCGATCCGCCACATAAACCCAGCCGTCGGCATCGGTGACGATGTTGTGCACGATGTTGAACTGGCCGGGATCGCTGCCCGGCTCACCCCAGGTCTTGATGAGTTTGCCGTCGGGCGTAAATTTGTGGACGCAGGCGTTGCCGTAGCCGTCGGAGACATAGATGTCGCCGCGCGGCGACAGCGCGGTGTGGGTGCAGCGGTGAAACGGCTCGCCGCTCATGTAGGGCGCGGGCTTGTCGGGAATGCCGATGGTCAGCAGCACTTTTCCGTCGGGGGAGCACTTGCGGACGGTGTGGTCGCCGTCGTCGGTGCAGTAGAGATTGTCGTCGCTGTCGGTATGCAGGCCGTGCGCCCGCCTGAACAGACCTTCGCCCCATGTGCGCAGCACATTGCCGCCGCGGTCGAATACCATCATCGGATGCGCACCGCGATTGAAGGCGTAGATGCGGTCCTTGCTGTCGACGGCGACGGCGGCGACGTCGGTGAGATTCCATCCCTCCGGCAGTTTTGGCCAGTTCTCCACCACGCGATAGCGGTGGTCGCCTGAGCCGAGGATGGTGGACATGTGAGTTCTCTTCTTATTTTCCCTCTCCCCTTGTGGGAGAGGGTGGTTTCGAACGCAGTGAGAAACCGGGTGAGGGGTCAGTATCAAGGTGAGGAGAATTACCCCTCACCCGCCTTCGCTTCGCTCAGGCACCCTCTCCCACAAGGGGAGAGGGGAAAGAAAGACGCCCCAACAACCCCGCCTCGATCGCCTTGATCTGCAGCGCCAGATATTTCGAGTTGATGCGGCATTGCGCGAGGCTGCCGGCGATGAACCACAAGCCGGGTTGCGGCGTGCGCACGTACATGTTGCGCAATTCCTGGCCGTCGCCAAAGCCCCAGATCGGGCCGACACGATCGGCAACATCGTCGCCGAACAGTTTGCGCACCAGAACTTCCTGACCCTTGTAGCCGGTGGCGAGCACGATCAGGTCGGCCTCGATGGCTTCGCCGTCCGTCATGCGCGCGCCGTCGGCGGTGAATTCCGCCACGTCGGAAAATTGCTTCAGCGCGATCTCGCCGCGCACGATCATGTCGGAGCAGCCGACGTTGAAATAATAGCCGCCGCCGCGGATCAGGTATTTGTACTGCCAGCCGGTGCCGTCGAAGCCGTCGTCGAGCCGAAAACCTTTTGCGGTGAGGCCATCAAGCAGCGCCTTGTCCAGCTCCTTCGACTGGATGGTGAGCAACTGGTGGCTCCTGCGGCCAAGCGGCGTCGGCATAGACGTTGCGATCAGGTCGTTGTCGTCGACCGTGCCTTCGTTGTAGGTCGCGTACGCCAGTTGCGCCGACGGCTCGATATTGGTGACGAGGGTGGACGAGCGCTGCAACATCGTGACGTGTGCGCCGCTGGAGCAGAGATCCTGCGCGATGTCGTGGCCGCTGTTGCCGGTGCCCACCACAATGGCGTGCTTGCCGCGCCACGCTTCGCCGTCCTGATAGCGGCCGGAGTGGATGATCTCGCCCTTGAAGGTTTTCAAGGACGGAATGTCGGGGATGTTCGCAATGCCACTGACGCCTGTCGCCATCACCACATGGCGCGGACGCAGGGTGCGCTCGGCGCCGTTGCGTTTGAGTCGGACGGTCCAGCGGCCATCGGTTTCGTCATAGCTGCCGCCCAGAAATTCTGTCGACGTCCAGAAGTTCAGCTCCATCGCTTCGACATAGGCCTCGAACCAGTTGGCGAGCTTGTCCTTCGGAATGTAGGTTGGCCAGTTCGGCGGAAACGGCATGTAGGGCAGGTGATTGACCTGTACCTGATTGTGCAGCGTCAGCGCGTGATAGCGCTTGCGCCAGTTGTCGCCGATGCGTTCCTCGCGATCGGCGATCAGCGTGTCGATGCCGAGTTGCGTCAGCCGCGCTGCGATAGTGAGTCCGGCCTGTCCGCCGCCGACCACCAGCACCTCGGGATCGCGATCGGCATACTCAGTCGCGGCCTGCCGCAGGTCGAGCCAGTTGGGTCCGCGGAAATCCCGCGAATAGGCTTCGCCGCGCGGACGCTCGCGGCCGAGCTTCTCCTCATGGCCCTTGATCTCGTCGAGGGCCGTCAGCAGCGTCCATGCCTTGGGCGCGCCGTTTTCGCCGGGGATCAGCCGGACAATGCCGCTGCCGCGCCCCTGCGCCGTTTCGAAGGTGACGATCGCTTCGATCGCGCTGGTGCCGGCGCGTGAAACCTGCCGCGGTGGCGCGCGGTCGGCTGCGATCCGGACGTTTTCGAGCGAAGCCTTGTGCGCCAGTGCGGCGAAGGCCGGAACGATCTCGTCCGCGCCGCAGAGCGTGGTGAACGTCCAGGTCAGCGCCAGCACGTCGCGCCAGTAGCTGTCGGGCTGGAATAGCGGCTTCAGCCGTGCCTCGCCGCCGGCCGTCAGAGCTTCGTTGAATTGCACCAGCCACGCCTCGGTCATGGCGGCGGTGGTGTCGGTCCGGTCCAGCATGCGCGCGTCCATCGTCGGTCTGCTCGCACTATGTTGCGAAATTTCGGGGAAATCGAGTGACGTCAGCGCAGGGCAGGGTCCATGCCGCGCTGCACACTCCAATCCGCGCTGGTCGCGAATGTTTTTTCACAATAAGAAATTTGCATCTGCCTCGGTCGCGGCTACGCTTGCGCGTCACACACAGGATTCCCATGGATACGTTTGATTATGTGATCGTCGGCGCCGGCTCCGCCGGATGCGTG
>JBQCIZ010000715.1:0-2446 GCA_051953235.1 Nitrobacter sp.
TACCTCAACCTCGATCCCGGAACGATGTCGCCGTACCAGCACGGCGAAGTGTTCGTGACCGACGACGGAGCCGAAACCGACCTCGACCTCGGCCACTACGAGCGCTTCACCGGGCGTCCCGCCACCAAGCAGGACAACATCACCACCGGGCGCATCTATCAGGACATCCTGACCAAGGAGCGCCGCGGCGATTATCTTGGCGCCACCATCCAGGTCATCCCCCACGTCACCAACGCGATCAAGGATTTCGTCCTGACCGGCAACGATGACTACGATTTCGTGCTGGTCGAGATCGGCGGCACCGTGGGCGATATCGAGGGTCTGCCGTTCTTCGAGGCGATCCGCCAGATCAAGAACGATCTGCCGCGTGGTCATGCGGTTTACGTCCATCTCACCCTGCTGCCGTACATCCCGAGCGCGGGCGAACTGAAGACCAAGCCGACCCAGCACTCCGTCAAGGAACTGCGTTCGATCGGCATCCAGCCCGACATCCTGCTGTGCCGCACTGATCGCGAGATCCCGAAGGAGGAGCGCCGGAAACTCGGCCTGTTCTGCAACGTCCGCGAAAGCGCCGTGATCGAGGCGCGCGACGTCGACAATATCTATGCGGTGCCTGAGGCCTATCACGCCGCCGGACTTGATGATGAAGTTCTGGCCGCGTTCGGCATCGAGCCCAAAATTCCGCCGGAGCTGAAGAGCTGGCACGAGATCAACGAGCGCGTCCGCAATCCGGAAGGCGCCGTGACCATCGCCATCGTCGGCAAGTACACCGGCATGAAGGATGCCTACAAATCGCTGATCGAGGCGCTAAGCCACGGCGGCATCGCCAACAAGGTGAAGGTCAATCTCGACTGGATCGAGAGCGAGGTGTTCGAGAACGAAGACCCCGCGCCGTTCCTCGAGCATGTCGATGGCATTCTGGTGCCCGGCGGGTTCGGCCAACGCGGCGCCGAGGGCAAGATCAAGGCGGCGCAGTTCGCGCGCGAGCGCAGCGTGCCGTACTTCGGCATTTGCTTCGGCATGCAGATGGCTGTGATCGAAGCCGCGCGCAATCTGGTCGGGATCGAGAACGCCAATTCCACCGAGTTCGGCCCGACCAAGGAGCCGCTGGTCGGCCTGATGACGGAATGGCTGCGCGGCAACGAACTGGAGAAGCGCTCGAAGGCGGGCGACCTCGGCGGCACCATGCGGCTCGGGGCTTACCCCGCGATGCTGACGCGCGGCAGCCGCGTCTCGCAGATCTACGGCGGCGCGACGGAAATCTCGGAGCGCCACCGCCACCGTTACGAGGTCAACACCGCCTACAAGGATCGTCTGGAGCAGCACGGCCTGCGCTTCTCAGGCCTCTCGCCTGATGGCGTGCTGCCGGAGATCGTCGAATACGAGGACCATCCGTGGTTCATCGGCGTGCAGTATCACCCTGAACTGAAGTCGCGGCCGTTCGAACCGCATCCGCTGTTCGCGTCGTTCATCCAGGCGGCGGTGGTGCAGAGCCGGCTGGTGTAGCCGCGGGCCATTCGCGTCCGCACTCTGAGAAACAGCGAAAGCGAATCTCGATCAGAAGCAACATAATTTAGGTCGTCCCTGCGAACGCAGGGACCCATACGGCGCGGCTTCTCTGTTGAGATAGAGCACATCCGCACTTCCGCGATCTGCTCGTTTTTCACTGACGCCAGGGGTTATGGGTCCCTGCGTTCGCAGGGACGACCAAGGCGATATCTACTTCGCGCATCCCGATGTCTGGTCGCCCTGTCGCGCCATCGGCTTGCCATTGATGAACACGCCGTGACCGCCCGAGACGATCGCGCCGCCGCATCCGTTGCGGTCGCCGATCACAGTGGCGGGCTTGCCGTTGATGAAGACGTTCGGTGAGCCCTCGATCAGCGCTCCGCCGGTGGCGGTATCGCCCTGTCGGGCGGCGGGTTTGCCGTTGATTGTCACGCTCTCGCTGCCGCCGGTAATCACGCCGGGCTGGTTTGGCGTCTGGCTCCACGCTGGTCCGCATTGAGCCACGCCCATCAGCGTCAGCGTGGCGATAGGCAACATCGTCAGGACTGCGCGCATCGGAACCTCCGGGAAGCAGGGACGCGCAGCTTATCAAATCCGGCACGGCCGGACCATGATCGGCGGCCCGCGACAGCCGCAGTGAAGTGGCCTATAACGCCTTCCGCGAAAGCCCAAGAAGAAAAGGGAATGTCCATGATCTACGAAATGCGGGTCTACCGCTGTCTGCCGGGCCGTCTGCCGGCACTGCTGAAGCGCTTCGAAAATACCACGCTGAAACTTTGGGAGAAGCACGGCATCAAGCAGGCCGGGTTCTTCACCACGGTTGTCGGCGAATCCAATCAGGATCTGACGTACCTGCTTGCGTGGGACTCGATGGCCGACCGCGAAAAGAAATGGAATGCGTTCGCCACCGATCCGGCATGGCTTTCGGCGCGGAGCG
>JBQCIZ010000716.1:0-2095 GCA_051953235.1 Nitrobacter sp.
CAGAAGTGTTCGGTAACAGTGAGCCTGCGACGGAGGGGGGCATCCCGAGGTCGTCCCGTTTTAGGTGGTTCGCTAAGTCCCTCGCGTTGAGCGGGAGTGTCCGAAAAGCGCGAAACGGCTAAGCGGTTTAGTCAGGGACTAAGGGAACCTTTCTTCGGGTGCTCGCACCCAGCGGACCGGAACCTTCCCTATAGAGCAACTTGGAGGTTTACATGAAGATGATGAAGAGCCTTATCCTCGGCTCGGCAGCGGGTCTCCTCGCTGTTGGCGGGGCTCAGGCAGCCGATCTTCCGCTCAAGGCCAAGGCCGTCGAGTACGTGAAGGTCTGCTCTCTGTACGGCGCGGGTTTCTACTATATCCCGGGCACCGATACCTGCATCAAGCTCGGCGGCTATCTGCGCGTCGACATGGGTATCAACGAAAACGGCGTCAACACTGGCAGCACCAACGGCCAGGCCGGCGCTAAGTCCCGCATGACGAACGGCTTCGGCTGGCGTTCGCGTGAAGACCTCAACATCGATACGCGCACCGCGACCGAGTACGGCGTGGTCCGCACCTACTTCGATGCGACCTTCACCTGGACTTCGGGCACCTATTCCACCGGCTACGGCACCTCGACCTACACGGGTGACGGCGTCGCTGGCGGTTCGCTCGGCGTGTACTATGCCTTCATCCAGTTCGCTGGCTTCACGATGGGTAAAGCCGTCTCGCAGTTCAGCGCTCCCTGGGTCAACTATCCGGGCAACACCACCTTCGACGGTCTCGTCGGCGGCGGCGGCACGGTCACGGGCGTGAACCAGTTCACCTACACCGCAGAGTTCGGCAACGGCGTGTCGGCCTCGATCTCGGCTCAGGATCCGACCGGCTACTATCAGGCTGGCGTGAACAACCTCGCGGCTGGCATCACGGCTCTCACCGGTTACGGTGCGTCGGACTACGCGGGCACGGTGGCTCCGGACGTCGTCGGCATGCTGCGTGTCGATCAGGCTTGGGGTCTGTTCCAGGCGTCGTTCGCGGCGCATGACAACAACGCCGCCTACTACGGTGCAACCGGCAAGGCCGGTGGTGGACCGGGCGACAAGTGGGGTTGGGCTGGTCAGCTCGCTCTGTCGATCAAGAACATCCCGACTGGTGCGGGTGACTCGATCAACGTTCAGGGCGTCTACACCAACGGTGCGACCCGCTACAACATCCAGGACCTCGCTTCGGCTGCCAGCTCCGCTTTCATCTACAGCGGTACGTCGGTTGGTTGGGGCTATGCGCCTGACTCGGTGTTCCTCGGTGGCTCGCAGCAGCTGGTCTCCACGTGGGGTATGCGCGGTGCGTTCAACCACAACTGGAACCCGAACTGGAGCTCGTCGGTCTACGGTGCTTACGCTCAGGTTAGCTACAACGGCACCTCGAAGGGTCTGATCTGCGCGGCGCCCGGCCTGGCTGGCCTGACGTCCTGCAACCCGGACTACAGCATTGCCCAGATCGGCGCGAACCTGCGTTGGACCCCCGTCAAGAACCTGACGTTCACGGCGGAAGGCCTGTACACGATGCTCGATCAGAAGAATGCCGGCACGGTTGCTGCTGGTACCTTCGGCAACACCCCGGGCATCTACACGGTCAAGGACCAGGACAACTGGACCTTCATGCTCCGCGCTCAGCGCAACTGGTAATACCAGTCGTCTGACGTCAATCTGAAGAACCCCCGGCAGGAAACTGCCGGGGGTTTTTCTTTGGGCGCAGCCGTTCGGATTTGTGCTCTGGTTTGGATGGAATGCAGGTCGCGATCTCAGTCTGTTGCGTCGCAGGTTCGGTGCCTCTCAGGAAGATGGCCGCGATGCGGACGGGGAGGGTGGTCGACCCCAGGCTTTCAAACTATAAGCCGCACGGAAGAGGCTTCTGCGAGGCAACAGGATATGCGGACGAAGATGATGGCCCGGGGGTTCTTGACGGCAGCGTGCATCGGGACGGTGATGTCGTTGGCCGGTTTGGCGTCGTCAACCGCGCAGGCCCGGGACTATCCGTTCTGCATCAAGGGCGATGAGTACGATAGCGCGGTCGGCGATTGCAGCTTCGACACCTACGAACAATGCAAGGCAACGGC
>JBQCIZ010000717.1:0-3134 GCA_051953235.1 Nitrobacter sp.
CCGCCACGGGGTGGCATGGGCATGAGAATGCCGCCGGCAAGCAGCGAGATCGAGTTGAGAGACCGGCGCACAGATTGTCTGTGGAGACCTATCGTTTATAAAACCGGCTATCGTCGCGACGATCTCGGTCTGCGAAGCGCCTCTATTCGAGCGCGTCGGAGTAACATCCGTCGCTACAAACGATTGCTGGAAACCGAGCTGACCGAACTCGAACGAGGCTACATTTATCGGCGTATAGCCGAAGAAAGGGATGCGCTGCGGCGATTGGCGGACGAAAGGATTGGGGTGGGGCCATGAGCACCAGCAAAAAGTGGGTCAATCATCGCGGTTTTCTGCAACGATTTCAAATCTGCAAAATACCTTTGGCGCTCCCTAGCGGAATCGAACCGCTCTCTCCACCGTGAAAGGGTGGCGTCCTAACCGATAGACGAAGGGAGCTGAACGTTTCAGCGGCGACTCGCGCTGTTCGTTTCAGTCTCAAGTTTGCTGCAATACGCCCGTCAGATCAAAGTCTTATGCGAAATTGATCAGATCGGGCCCCGGACGGAACGAGCCGTACCGGCGTCAGCGGCGAACGTATAGTGGCGTTTGCCCGGAGGGGCAAGCATTGTCGCGGGCAGGCGGCGCGCTGTGCAAGGGCCTCGCCCGGATGCGGAAAACGAGTCAGAAGGACGCATGGGTGGCCGGGATCCGGTCGTCTAAGGAGGTTCGACCATGATCGCGCGACTGTTGGGTGGAATGCTGATCGGTCTGTCCGTCGCCGGCTCGTCCGCGTGGGCGCAGAACCGGGATTGGCATGCCACCGGCCGCGATATCAAGACCGAGCTGCCGGCCAAAAAAGCCGGACCGTCCGCGCAGAAGTCCTGTCCGGAATACGGGCCCGGCTTCGTGAGAGTCGAGGGCTCGTCGAGCTGCGTTCGCGTCGGCGGCAGCACCAGCGTCGACGTCGGCGCGGGGCGCTGACGCGTCAAAGCAGGCCATCAACTCATCGGGGGCGCCACGAACTCGCGGAATCCCGGCCGCGTTCCGAACTGTGCGAACCAGCGTTCGAGGTTCGGTAGCGCTGGCTTCGTCACGCCTTCGACGCCGAGCCAACGCCGCGAAAATGTGCCGAGTGCGAGATCGGCAAGCGTGAACGCCTCCCCCTCGACGAAACGCCGGCCCGCAAGGTGGGCGTCGAGCATCCCGTACACCTCGCCCGCCATATCGGCCGCCTGCTGCAGAGCCTTCATGTCGCGCTGATCTGCAGGCGTCCGAACCAGTCCCCAGAAGACCGGGCGGTCGACCGGCTGCAGGGTCGAAAGCGTCCAGTCCAGCCAGCGATCGACCGCGGCGCGCGATTTTGGCGGGGCGGGGTACAGCGGCGATCCGGCCCCGTATGCGAGTACGAGGTAACGCATGATCGAATTGGATTCCCACAGCACGAAATCGCCATCGACCAGGGTCGGAATGCGACCATTGGGATTCATCGCGAGGTAGTCGGCGTCCCGGTTGCGGCCGAACTGCATTCCGGCGTCGATCCGCTCATAGCGCAGATCGAGCTCGCGGCAGCACCATAGCACTTTCTGCACATTCACCGAATTGGCGCGGCCCCAGATCTGAAAAGGTTGCTGATTGCTCACTGCCGCGGTCTCCGGTCCTGCTCTCAATCGGGTCCGGAGGGATGTATCGCGGAATGGCGAAGGCGAACAGTAGGCTGGGCATCACAATGCGCGCCGGAGCGAGCGCGCGGGAAACAAAAGACCTCGCCGAAGCGAGGTCTGATTGATGTGTGCGTGATCGCTAGTGGCCGAAGAACAGCCACAACAGGATAATCACCGGTATCGGCACGCCCAGTAGCCACAGTAAAAGTCCGCGTCCCATCCTCGCCTCCTCAAAATCCATATTCACGAGGAAAACGCAGCGCGTAGACGATGGTTCCGGCCTCCACTCAGGACTTTGGCAGATCGGATAGCGACAACCCGATCCGAAACAGCGAATAGCCGTCGCGCGCGACCGCCTCGCGCACCTCGGCGTTGACGTCGCCTCCCGCGTGCGCGTGAGATGCCAGTCGGATTCGCTTGTACCGGCGGGAAACGGCCTTTGCGCCATCGTCACCAGCCGATAGGCCGGATGACGGCGGTGCACGAAGAAATTGTACAACGCTTCACCAGTGGCCGGTGTTCGGCATCGAAGTCCAGGGTTCGGCCGGCGGCCTGGGGTCGCCCTTCTGCAAAAGCTCGATCGAGTGCAGGTCCGGCGAGCGCACGAACGCCATCTGGCCGTCGCGCGGCGGGCGGTTGATGGTGATGCCGAGCTTCATCAGCCGGTCGCAGGTTGCGTAGATGTCGTCGACCTCATAGGCGAGGTGGCCGAAATAGCGATCCTCGCCGTATTTCTCTTCGTCCCAGTTGTAGGTGAGCTCGACCAGCGGTGCGCCACGTCCCGTGGACTGTTTGACCAGACCCTCGTCCTCGGGCGCGCACAAAAACACCAGCGTGAATTTCGCCTTGTCGTTGTCGACGCGGCGAACCTCCTTCAGGCCCAGCGCCTCCTGATAGAATTTCAGCGCGGCATCGAGGTTGCGTACGCGCAGCATGGTGTGAAGGTAACGCATGTTTCTGTCTCTCTGTGAGGTCCGGGACTTTTGCTTTGGGCGACGAGCGCCGGAGATCGGATTCACGCCATCAGATAGCAGCAAAAAGCGCATCGCATAAGGGCGGAGAACCGCAGGACTCTTGCGCCTTGGACTGCGCGGTCGCTTTGGAAGTCTCACGCTATCCAAAAGGAAAGCCCCGCCGGGGGAGAAGCGGGGCTTTCAACTCGGGGACTTGAGCGATGCTGCTCGCTCGGGTGATCAATTCAGCTACCTCAATATCGTTCCGGGAGGCGCAAAAAAAATCGTGAACCGATATTCCGAAATCGCGCCCGGAATGGAACCGGGCTGCGACATTTCATGCAACCAAACGAAATCGCCTGCGTTAGTCCGCCGATACCTTGAGAGGGATGAACACATGAAAAAGACAGCAATCACGCTCGCAACCGTTGCCGCCCTTGGTGCGGCTGTTGTGACGGCGCCTGCGCCGGCTGAGGCCCGCGGTATCGGCCCGGGTCTTGGCATCGGTCTCGCCGTTGGCGCGCTGGCTGCCGGTGCA
>JBQCIZ010000718.1:0-2889 GCA_051953235.1 Nitrobacter sp.
GTCGCGCTGGCGGAAGAGGAACTGGGTCCGAGCCTCGCGCAGATGGATCCGGCGACCAAGCAGGAAAACGTGCTGTCGTTCCTGATCGACATGAAGATCGTGTCCAAGGCCGCCGAGGACAAGAAGATCGCTGACAGCGAGGATTTCAAGAAGAAGCTCGCCTTCGCGCGCAACCGCCTGCTGATGGACAATCTTCTGGCCGAGGAAGGCAAGGCCGCGACCACCGACGACGCCATGAAGAAGGTGTATGACGACGCCGCCAAGCAGATCACCAGCGAGCAGGAAGTGCACGCGCGCCACATCCTGGTGCCGACCGAGGAAGAGGCCAAGAAGGTCGAGGACGAATTGAAGAAGGGCGCCGACTTCGCCGAACTCGCCAAGAAGGAGTCGAAAGACCCCGGCGCATCCGACGGCGGCGACCTCGGCTTCTTCACCAAGGAGCAGATGGTGCCGGAATTCTCCAAGGTCGCGTTCGAGCTGGAGCCCGGCAAGATTTCCGACCCCGTGAAGACCCAGTTCGGCTGGCATATCATCAAGGTCGAGGAGAAACGCGCCCGCAAGGCCCCCGACTTCGCCCAGGTCAAGCCGCAGATCGAGCAGTACATCACCCGCAAGGCGCAGGCCGAATACGTCGCCAAGCTGCGGCAGGAAGCCAAAGTCGAGCGCCTCGACAAGCCGGCCGATGCGGCGGCCGGCGGCGCGGACAAGACCAGTCCGGCCAAGCCCGCCGACAGCAAGATGGCTCCGCCGAAGAAGTAGAATTCACGGCTGGTTTTTGCGACCAACGGGGCGGGATGAGACATTCATCCCGCCCCGTTTTGCACGCGGCCCTGTTCTCCCCGCACCCCTTGTGGGAGAGGGTGGCATGAATGAGCGAAGCGAATTCGCGCCGGGTGAGGGGTCATCGCGCGGTCATGCCGCTGATCTACCCCTCACCCGCTTCGCGGCTTCGCCGCTCAGCACCCTCTCCCACAAGGGGAGAGGGAACAAAACTGCTGAAGGCCCGCCGCATGTCCACCGCCATCTCTCCCCGCGCCCCCCCCGATGTCCCCGAGATGCCCGCGATCGCGGGCGTGCGCCTCGCGACCGCCGCGGCCGGCATCCGCTACAAGGGCCGCACCGACGTGCTGCTGGCGCTGATGGATAAAGGGACGACCGTCGCCGGCGTGTTCACCAAATCGAAATGCCCCTCGGCGCCGGTGGAATGGTGCCGCGCGCGGCTGAAGGGCGGAAGCGCGCGAGCGCTCGTCGTCAACTCCGGCAACGCCAACGCCTTCACCGGCAAGACCGGCCGGCAATCAACCAAGCTGACCGCCGACATCGCGGCGAAGGCCGCAGGCTGCAAGACAGGCGAGATCTATCTCGCCTCCACCGGCGTGATCGGCGAGCCGCTCGATGCGACGAAATTCAACGGCGTGCTCGATGCGCTGGCGAAGGAGGCCGCGCCGGACCGCTGGATGGACGCCGCGCGCGCCATCATGACCACCGACACGTTTCCGAAAGTGGCAACCGCGAAAGTGAAGCTCGGCAAGACCACCGTCACCATCAACGGCATGGCCAAGGGCGCCGGCATGATCGCGCCCGACATGGCCACCATGCTGTCGTTCGTGTTCACGGATGCACCGATCTCAAGCGCCGCGCTGCAGGCGCTGCTGAAGAGCGGCGTCGAGGATACGTTCAATGCCGTCACCATCGACAGCGACACCTCTACGTCAGACACGCTGCTGGCATTCGCCACCGGCGCTGCCGCCGCGAATGGCGCACCGAAAATCTCCCGCGCGGGCGATCCACGCCTGAAGGCGTTCGCCAAGGCATTTCACGGCGTACTCGCCAACCTTGCAGAACAAGTGGCGCGCGACGGCGAAGGCGCACGCAAGCTGGTCGAAGTTATCGTCGAGGGCGCGACCTCAAAATCGTCGGCGCGGAAAATCGCCATGGCGATCGCCAACTCGCCGCTGGTGAAGACCGCGATCGCCGGAGAGGACGCCAACTGGGGCCGCGTGGTGATGGCCGTCGGCAAGGCCGGCGAACCCGCCGATCGCGACAAGCTGTCCATCGCCTTCAACGGCATCCGCGTGGCGACGCGCGGCGCCCGCGATCCGTCCTATGACGAGTCCGAAGTCTCGGCGGCGATGAAGAGCCCGACCATTCAGATCAAGGTTGCGCTGGGCTTAGGCAAAGGCCGCGACCGCGTGCTGACCTGCGACCTCACCAAGGAGTACGTCGCGATCAACGGCGATTACAGGTCGTGAGAGGGCATTCCCTGCAGAGCGGACCTTTATCCCTCCCCCTTGTGGGGAGGGAAAGGAGGCGGGCAGTGCATGGTTGATCTGAAACTCACCCTCGTCGTCGCCTGCGCCTTGATCGACACCGACAACCGTGTGCTGATCGCGCAGCGGCCGGAAGGCAAGACGCTCGCGGGCCTGTGGGAATTTCCCGGCGGGAAGTTCGAGCCGGGCGAGCGCCCCGAACAGGCACTAATCCGGGAATTGCACGAAGAACTCGGAATCACGGTCAAAGAAGCCTGCCTCGCGCCGCTGACGTTCGCGAGCCACGCCTATGACGACTTTCACCTGCTGATGCCGCTCTACATCTGCCGGCGCTGGGAAGGCGACGTCGCCGCGCGCGAAGGCCAGACGCTCGCCTGGGTGCGCGTCAACAAGCTGCGCGACTACCCGATGCCGCCGGCGGACATTCCGCTGATCCCGCATCTCATCGATTTGCTGATGTAGCCGTCACCCTGAGGTGCGAGCCGGCGATGCACTTGCATCGCATACTTCGGTGAGCCTCGAAGGGCGGCGGCGTTTTGGCCCATCCTTCGAGGCGGCGCTTCGCGCCTCCTCAGGATGACGGTCGTTTGCAGAGCCGCCGCTCATTTCAGCCGCGTCG
>JBQCIZ010000719.1:0-5827 GCA_051953235.1 Nitrobacter sp.
GGCGCTGGGCCTCCGAGCCAAGGCCGCGCCATTCGCGCATGGCGCCGTGCATCGCGCAGGCGCTGTCGGCCTGTACGACAGCTATCATTGCTCACGCTACAACACGAACACACGCGTGCTGACGACTGAAATGTTCGAGAATGTGTTCGCGCAGGTTCGTGCGGGCCTCGGGCAACGCTGAAATTCCACTACGATCCAGTGAAGCGGATGCCGGTCATCTCGCCGTTACGCCACACCCGCTCGCATTCCCGCGGCGGCGAATTCGGCACCAGGGCGACACCGAAACGCTTCGGCAGACTCAGGCCGGAGGCAACGACCAGACGAGCGCCCTCGCTGGAGATGTCCATGACTTGGCATTCCGACCTGCCCTCGATCGAATCGAGCACAAGCCAAGCTCGCTGATGCCGGCGCCGCATACGCCGAATGGCACGCTTCTGTTTGATCCGCATGGCCAAAACAAATCACCTCTCGCCTGAAATTGCCTTGCGCCGATCGTTCAAAATTTAACGATCGGCAAAATCCGGATAGGACCGGCAAACCATTATTTCGAAATCGGATTTTCCCTCAACCACGCCAGCACATCGCTCGCATTCCGGTCCGGCGGAAACACTGGATAGAACACATGGCTGATTCTGCCGTCGTCGACGATCAGCGCCAGCCGCTTGATGAGAGTCAATCCGGCGACGTCCATGGTCGGCAGGTCGAGCGAGCGCGTCAGCGCCAACTTCTCGTCCGACAGCACCGCGAACGGCAGATGCAGACGCGCAGCCATCTCACTCTGGTAATCGTGGCTCTGGGTCGAGAGGCCGAACACGTGCTGCGCGCCGGCCGCCTTAAGCTCCGAGAACAGATCGCGGAAGGAGCAGGTTTGCGGCGTACATCCTCGCGCGCCCGGGATCATGTCCCAGTCATCGACCAGACTGATCTTGCCTGGCTCGCCGGTCCGCGGATAGGCAAAGATCACCGTTCGCCCCTTCAACGCCGCGAGCCGCACCGAAGTGTTGTCGGTTGCAACCAGATCGAGCGGGGGAATCGTCATTCCCGCCAGATGCCGCGCCCCGCCGTCGTCCTCCGGCGCCGGGATCTTGCTCCAGTCCACCTCGTGCAGATTCTTCTGGTTCATTTTCGGCGATCCTCGATCTCATCGATCAGCGAGTGAAGCGCGTGTTATCCCCTCGCCCGTAACAGGCGGCCTTTTTCGCGCCCCCAATCGCGCTTCTTCACCGTCTCGCGCTTGTCGTGCAGCTTCTTGCCCTTGGCGACCGCGAGCAGCAGCTTCGCGCGGCCGCGCTCATTGAAATAGAGCTTGAGCGGAATCAACGTCATCCCCTCGCGATCCACCGCACCCATCAACCTGTTGATCTGCTTCCGGTGCAACAGGAGTTTACGCGGGCGCTTCGGCTCGTGATTGAAGCGGTTGGCCTGCAGATATTCAGGGATATTGGCGTTGATCAGCCAGATCTCGCCATTCTTGGAGTCGGCGTAGGATTCAGCGATGGTCGATTTGCCGGTACGGGCCGACTTGACCTCGGTGCCGGTCAGCGCGATGCCGGCCTCGACGGTATCCTCGATCGCATAGTTGAACCGGGCCTTTCTGTTTTCAGCGACCACCTTGACGGCGCGCTCGTTCTTCTCGGCCATGTCTATGAAACCTCCGGGCGTTGTCGCCCTTGCGACAACGCCCGATCTTGTCGCGTTAGCGTTATGCCTTCGCCTTCAGGAGATCGCGGATCTCCCCCAGCAATTCTTCTTCGCGGGTCGGCTTCGGCGGGGCAGCCGGCGCAGCCTCATCCTTGCGCTTCAGTTTGTTCATACCCTTGATGACGATGAACAGGACGAAAGCGACGATGATGAAATTCAAGGTTAGCGTCAGGAAGTTGCCCCAGGCCAGCACGGCGCCCTGCTTCTTGGCATCCGCGAGGTTCGAGGCCGTGACGGCCTTGGAGAGCGGTGTGAAGTAGTTGGAGAAGTCGAGGCCACCCGTGATCGCACCGATGATCGGCATGATGATATCAGCGACCATCGACGACACGATAGCGCCGAACGCGGCACCGATGATGACGCCGACCGCGAGATCGACCACATTGCCCTTCATCGCGAACTCACGAAATTCCTTCAACATCGCAGTCCTCCTGTGGCATTTCACCGCTGCAGGCAGCGGCCCCCATTCAGCTCCCCGCGGAGCCGAAACTCAGTTCAGCAGACCGGCGTGCACCATGGCGTCGCGAATGACCTTTCCGGTGGGAGCCGTTACCGGCATCAGCGGCAGGCGCACCGTTTCCTCGAGACGGCCGAGCAGCTTGAGCCCGTGCTTGGCGCCCGCGAGCCCCGGCTCCTTGAAAATCGCATCGTGCAGCGGCACCAGCCGGTCCTGAATCTTGAGGCCCGTTGCGTAGTCGCCTTTCAGCACCGCCGTCATCAGATCGGCGCAGAGTTTTGGCGCGACGTTCGCGACGACGGAGATGCAGCCATGTCCACCCGCCGCCATGTAGGCGAGCGCGGTCATGTCCTCGCCCGACAACTGGATGAAGTCGGGTCCCATCGCGTGACGCTGCTGTGAAACCCGCGCCAGATTGGCGGTCGCATCCTTGACGCCCGCAATATTCTTCAATTCGAACAGGCGCGTCATGGTCTCGACGGAGAGATCGACGACCGAGCGCGGCGGAATGTTGTAGATGATGATGGGAATGCCGATCGCATCGTTCACCGCCTTGAAGTGCTGATACATGCCCTCCTGGGTCGGCTTGTTGTAGTACGGCGTCACCACCAGCACGGCATCGGCTCCCGCCTTCTCGGCGTGCTTTGCAAGATCGACCGCCTCGCGCGTTGAATTCGATCCCGCGCCCGCGATAACGGGCACGCGGCCCTTGGCTTCGTCGATGCACCACTCCACGACTTTGCGGTGCTCGTCGTGGCTGAGCGTCGGGCTCTCGCCGGTCGTCCCCACCGGCACCAGCCCGTGGCTGCCTTCCTCGATCTGCCAGCTCACCAGTTTGCGAAAGGCGGCTTCGTCGACTGACCCGTTTTTGAACGGCGTCACCAGGGCGGTATAGGACCCCCGGAACTTCGTCTTGCCTGCCATGATCTGTCTCCGAACACGTTTGCGCGGCTTCGCCGTCCGCTGAATTTCCTGCCGCATCAGTCATATCGGGTCTGGCGCTGCGGCGAAAGGTCCGCGCCGAAGCCATCAGCCGCGATTTCGCCGCGGTCGTGGCGCACATATCGCCGCGACCCAGGATTTTAGTATTTTGTCCACATATTCAATGAAATAGATGTAGAGCCTTAACGCCTGCATGATTCGCTGCGAAGGACTGCCGTGACATCGCTTGTCTCTGCATCGTGGTTGCGAACGACCGCCTTGGGCGCAAGCCTTGTGCTGGCGGCCGGACTCTGGGCGAGCGGTGCCGACGCACGCAAGGCGGCCAAGGTTCCGATGCCGAAGCCGCGACCGATCTCACGCCACGTCGTTTCGAAGACGGCCGCCGCCGGGGTGCATGGCAAGACCTTGGCTGCGGACAAAGACAGGGCCACACCGGCTCCGGCGATTCAACCAGCCACGCGCCAGCATGCCGCTCTCCCTCCTCCGCCGAAGCGCAAGCCCGTTCCGGAAGCCGCAATGGCGGCGACGTCATCGACCTCGCGCGCCGATCTCGACACGCTCGAGAACGTCATCGACCTGATCCGCAAGCACAAGCCCTCCGATGCCACGCAGGTCGAGGCCGGCATCACCGATCCCGTGGCGCGCAAGCTCGCGGAGTGGATCATTCTGCGCAGCGACGACAACGGCGCCCCGATGGAGCGATACCGCGCATTCATCATGGCCAATCCAAGCTGGCCGTCGCAGACGTTCCTGCGCCGGCGCGCCGAGGCCTCGCTGTGGGACGATCACCGGGATGATGCCACAGTGCTGGCCTGGTTCGAGAACGAGCGCCCCTTGTCGGCCAAGGGACGATTTGCGCTGGCGCGCACGCTGCTCGCGCGCGGCGATCGGGCGAAGGCCGAGCATCTCGTCCGCGAGGCCTGGCGAACCGATTCGATGTCGGAATCGCTCGAGGAAAAGGCGTTGGAGATCTTCGGCCCGCTGATCACGCCGGGCGATCAGAAGGCGCGGATGGACTACCTGCTTTACGGCCGCGAGCATGACGCGGCGCTGCGGGCGGCAAAGCGCCTCGGAAGCGGCCAGGTTGCGCTCGCAAAAGCCCGGATAGCGGCCGACCGCAAATCATCCAGCCTGCGCGCGCTGCTTGAAAAGGTGCCGCGCGAACTGCACAGCGACCCCGGCTATATCTTCGCCCATATTCAACTGCTACGCCGCGAGGAAAAATTCGCGGAAGCTGCGCGGCTGATGTTGAGCGCGCCGCGCGATCCCAACCGGCTCTACAATGTCGATGAGTGGTGGATCGAACGGCGGCTGCTGGCGCGCAAGATGATCGATGTCGGCGAATATCGCACTGCGTATCTGATCGCGCGCGACGCTGCACTCCCCACCCGCGACATCTACAAGACCGAGCAGGAATTCACCGCCGGCTGGATCGCGCTGCGGTTTCTGAAGGATCCCAACACCGCGGCCCAGCATTTCGCGCGCATCGGCGTCGGCAGCGTCAATCCGACCGCACTGGCGCGAGCCGGCTACTGGCAGGGGCGCGCCGCCGAAGCCGCAGGCCGCACCCAGGAAGCCCGTCATGCCTATGCCGCCGCGGCGGAGCACTCGACGAGCTACTATGGCCAGCTCGCACGCGCCAAACTGGGACTGCCGCAAATCGAGCTGCGCGGCGTCCCGGGCAGCCGGTCGCGCAACGTCGAGCGACTGGAGATTGTGCGCGCGGTGCAGCTTCTGTACGCGCTCGGCGAAGGCGAGATCGCAGTCCCGATCTTTGCCGACATGGGTGAGAACGGCGATGCCGATGCAGTGCTAGGCCTCGGCGAACTCGCGTCGCGCCACGGCGACGCGCGAGGCATGCTGCTGGCCGGCAAGGCAGCGCTCAACCGCGGACTGCCGTTCGATTTTTATGCCTATCCCGTCAGCGGGATCCCGCCGTTCAAACCGATCGGACCGGACGTGGAGCGCAGCATCGTCTATGCGATCGCGCGCCAGGAAAGCGCCTTCAATCCGTCGGTGGTGTCACCGGCCCACGCCTACGGGCTGATGCAGGTGACGCCCGATGCGGGACGCTACGTCTGCAAGAAGTACGGCGCAAATTTCGATCTGCATCGATTGAAGAACGAGCCCGCCTATAACGCGGCGCTTGGCGCAGCCGAACTCGGCGGCCTGATCGAAGACTACCGCGGCTCCTATATCATGACCTTTGCGGCCTATAACGCCGGGCGCGGCAGCGTTAAAAAATGGATCGAGCGCTACGGCGATCCGCGCGATCCCAAGGTCGATGCAGTCGATTGGGTCGAACTGATCCCCTTCACCGAGACCCGCAACTACGTGCAGCGGATCATGGAGAACCTGCAGGTCTATCGCGCCCGCTTCGGCGGCGGATCGCGCCTGCAGATCGAAGCCGACCTGCATCGCGGTTCAGTAGTGGAATAGCTGGCGCTGCGGGCCCTGCTGGCAAACCGGCGCCTGTCCCGAACCTATCGGCGCTTCGGCCTGCGACGGACATCCGGATAGGCGGTGCGATCGTCGTCTTGCGGACGATAGAACGGATTCGCATCACAATAGGCGAGACGGCCGGAGGCCGTTGCCTTGCATTGTTCGTAGGTGTCGAAGCTGCAATCGCCGACCGCGCTATCGTACTCATCGCCCTTGATGCAGAACGGATAGTCCCGGGCCTGCGCGGTTGACGACGCCAAACCGGCCAACGACATCACCGTCCCG